>JBDRFV010000027.1:0-7419 GCA_043818335.1 Patescibacteria group bacterium | reverse complement strand
GAAACATTGATCCTGTTTCTATTTTTCCTTCAGTTTTATCTGCAACATTAGAATTACTAAAAAAATTTTTAATTCTCGCAAACAAACTTTTAAACTCAAATTCTAAAAATATTTTTTCTATTTTTTGTATATCAGCACTTTCCCAAAAAGTTTTTTCCGGAATTTTAAAATCTATCGGCGCGTCTTTCCGAATAGTTGCTAAAGTTTTAGAAAATAAAGCTTCTTCTTTATTTTCTTTTATTAATTTTATAATTCTGTCAGAAAATCCTTTTTCTTTGAATATTGCTTCCCCATTTTTCCCGCCAGAGGCGGGTCCGCCTTTGGCGGATATTTTTTTATAAATTTCCTCAATAGTTCCAAAATTAACAATCAAATCTGTTGCTGTTTTTTCACCAATTCCTTTTATGCCGATAATATTATCAGAAGGATCACCACGTAATCCTTTATAATCTGGCAAAAGTTCTGGCTTAAATCCAAATCTAGTAATAATAGCTTTTTCGTCATAAAGAATAGTATCGTTAATTCCCTTTTTTAAAGTATAAACCTGCACTTTTTTATTATCAATAAGTTGCATCGTGTCCATGTCACCAGATGCAATGATTAATTTAAACTCACCCCCACCCTTCCTCCCCCTTAATAAGGGGGAGGTGTCAGAATGACGGAGGGGGTCTTTCATCTGCTCAACAATAGTTCCTAAAATATCATCAGCTTCAAATCCTGGTGCATCATAAATTGGTACATTAAATGCTTCAAAAATTTTTCTAGAATCTTTAAGTTGTGAAATTAAAGCATCATCGGCTTTTGCTCTACCAGCTTTATATTCTTTATAAGCTTCATGTCTGAAAGTTTTTTGTGGTAAATCATAGCAAGCAATAATATAATCTGGTTTTAAATCAGTAATGATTTTCATCAACATACTTGCAAGTCCATAGAGCGCGCCAGTCGGTTCGCCTTTAGATGACAAAAATTCAGGCAAGGCATGATAGGCTCTATGAATAATCGCATGAGAATCAAGTAAAACAAGAGTTTTTTGATTTTTTTCTGCTTTATTTTGCGTCATTATATTTAAATTATAGCATTTTTATATCTTTTATTAACTTAAAACTATTCCCATGCTCTAGTATTCCCAAATAAGAATTGTTAGTTTCTAGTTTTTTATTACTTTTTAAATTCCTAAACATTCTTCTTTTTGTGCTTGTTCTCAAAACTCTGTATTTTCCAAAATATACCCAGCCTAAAAAATCCACACCAGAAGAAATAGTTTTAATAAAAACTTTATCTGGATGCATTTCTAACTTTAAATTATTTTCTAAAAAATCTTCTATATATTTAAAAATATTTTCCAAATATTTTTTATCTTCAGATAAAATTACAAAATCATCAGCGTATCTAATATAATATTTAACTTTTAATTTTCTTTTAATATATTGATCAAATTCATTCATATAAACATTTACTAAAAGTTGCGAAGTTAAATTCCCCAACGGCAAGCCTTTTTGTATTTTGCTTGAAACATTAAAACTATCTATCACATTATTCAAAAGCCAGACAATATCTTTATCTTCTATATGTTTTCTAAAATATTTTTTAAAATTTCATGATCTATATTTGCAAAAAACTTTCTTATATCACATTTCAAAACCCAACATTGCTTAGTATTATTTTTACTTACTTTTCTTATAAAACTTTCAAACCTATAGATAGCTTTATGCGTGCCTTTATTTATTCTGCAAGAATATGAATCAAAAATAAATTTTTTATCAAAATATGAATAAAGCGCGTTATAGATTAAATGATGCAGTAATCTATCTCTCACAGTCGCTTTGTAAATATCTCTCGGTTTTGGATCATTTATTTTAAAAGCTTTGTAGTCTGAATGTTTATATGTTTTGTTTTTTAAGTCATAATGTAAAGAAAAAATGTTATTCATCAAATTTACAGAAAACAAAATAACATCTTTTCTTCTTCTTTTGCCTTTTAAAAATTCTTGCCAAGACACAAGCAAGTTTTTAATAGAAATGATATTATTGTAATTATGAAAAATACCCCCCCCCCTCGCTTTTTCCATAGAAAAAGCGAGCATCGTTTTGCGAACTAAAGAAAGTTTTACTATTTGGTGCAAAGTTATCGTTCCTCATATGCCAAGAATCGGCAGATATACGACTGGTGCTAGAATTGAAAACCATTTTTTAGATTTGCTTGAGCTCATATATAAAGCTTACTATGCAAGTATTGAAAATAAAAGTGCAGTAATAATAGAAGCCATAAGTAAAAATGACATTATAAAATACTTACTTCAGATTGCTTGGGAAAATAAATTAATAAAAGATAAAGAATATTTAGAATTGTCAGAAAAATTAAACGAGGTTGGAAAAATTTTAGGTGGGTGGAAAAAAGGAATTGAAGCTAAAATAAAAAACTCCCGCTAAATAACGGGAGAAAATATTTGTTTCGGAAGAAAGACCTGTTCCCAGCGTTCCACTTGTTCGTGGCATTGAACTTGTTCACGTTCACGTTCCAACCGTCGTCATTCAAGTTGACGTTCACCTTGCAAAGCTCGCCTTTTGTGATAAAACCATCCATTCCACTGCCGATCCAAGAATATTTTAACACCAGGGATCATGCTGTATATTATTCGGGACATCGAAGTCCACCAGTTTTATCACCAACAAATAATTTTATTTTTTGGAAAGTAATAAAATACTCTTGTGTAAGTTTTTTACCGACACAATTCTGATCTTATTAAAATCAAAACAATGTATTTCAAGCCAAAGCCGGAAATTACCACACTGTTCTAAATTTATTTTATCATTTTTGTAAAATAAAAAAACTCTCAAATCTTTTTTAAGGATCTAAGAGTTTAAGATTCAAAGTGTCAAAAACAAAAATCAAAATTTCAGTTGCGGAAGAAAGACCTGTGCCCAGCGTACCACTTGTCCGCGGCATCGAACTTGTCCACGCTCACGCTCCAACCGTCGTCATCCAGGTAGACGTCCACCATGCAAAGCTCGCCGTTTTTGTTTCTTACCCAAAAAAGATTTGCTTTTCCGTCTTCTAGTAAAAATTTTTCACCTTTACTGATATGACGCTCGCAAATTTGCTTAATATGGGCAAAATCTACTTCTTCGTAAATTCCACCGACTTTTGCGTCACTAACAATGTTTTCTTCAGAGATATCTTCAGTGAATTCGTAACTCGCCAGTTCTTTTACCGACGAATTTTTTACCTCATTATCAAACCAACCGAAGATATCACTATCAACATAAGCGAAAATTCCGCCGCCGTCTTTGGTTTTGAAAAAATCACGGAGTTTAAGAGATTCGGTCGCTTCCAGCGAAATACCAGAAACAACTTTCTTCAATCGCCCAAACAAAATCTGAGCTTTGCCCAAGAATTTTTCAAGGGCACTGGGTGTCATATTCACAAGTTTTTTAAGAGCACTCGTGAAAAGCTCTCCATCCTTTTTGGCTTCCATTCTTTCCATGGTAGCTCTGGTAAGGGACAAACCGGTGTTGAAATTCTTTTTCATTTTGCACCAATTTTTAATTATGAAGGACAATATTGTCTCCAACTAAAGAATAGCATAGAAAAGACGAAAAGTCAATGGTTGTGTAATGGTTCAATAGCTTTATTTTATCAGCTTTTTATCTTAAACTTTCTATACCCTTCTTTTGTATGAGAAATATGAATCTTGTAATATTTTTTTGGTAAAACTTTTTTTATATTCTCTGGCCATTCTATTAAAATTAAATTTTCTGGATTTGAAATTATTTCTTTCCAACCTAAAACTAAAAGTTCTTTTTCATTTTTTAATCTATATGCATCTATATGATAAAGAAATTTAAAACTACCCCCTCTCCTTTTATAAGGAGAGGGCTGGGGTGAGGTTCTTAATTTATATCTTTTTATAATTACAAAAGTCGGGCTATTTACTTTTCTTTTTACACCTAATTCTTTTGCTAAATACTGAGAAAAAGTTGTCTTCCCTGTTCCTAAATCACCAAACAAACAAACAACGCAAGCATTTTTAGAAACACAAAAACTTTTTACAAAATCTTTTGCTATTTGCTCTGTGTGTTTTGTGTTTTTTGAAACTTTTTGCATATTATTTATAAATTAATATTAGCATAAAAAATACCCTACTGTTTAAGGTAAGGTATTTTTTATGTGTGTATTAAATTCGGTTTTGATTTTGATTTTTTCTTTGCATAACATTACGTGTAATTAAGATCATAATCAAAACTAGTAATATAAGTATTAACCACCCAATTAAACTCATGGAGATTATTCCACCAAACAAAGCAGCTGCAGCTCCAGAAAAATTATTGCTATCACCTTTTGGTACGTTTAAAACATAGGCAGTGGCACTTTCTTGAACTCCATTTGGATTTGTATAAACAAGTACAGCAGT
Organism: Patescibacteria group bacterium; assembly: GCA_043818335.1. GTDB lineage: Bacteria > Patescibacteriota > Minisyncoccia > Phycocordibacterales > UBA9973 > UBA9973. Next base: position 3,008 of record JBDRFV010000027.1, on the reverse strand, counting down.
TGTTACAATTTTTTCTGTCCCAGCAGGAATAAAGTCTAAATCAGCATCTAGAAAAATTTCTCCTTCTGCGTTTTTAACTAATTCCCCTAAGTCAATAGTAAAAATATGTGTATCGTTAGAATAAGTTCCACGTGAAGCCTTAGTCATATCAATACCTTTTGGAACAACTACTTGTATTACAGAATCTTTAAGAGTAACTTTACCAATATTTTTATAAGTTATAGTGTAATTAATATTATCTCCTGCTTCAACAAATTCAAATCTGTTTTCTATTTTAAGCATAATTGGAGAACCTGTTCCAGCATTAGTAACTATATAAGTGTTTTGGGGTACTGGTGTAGGTGTAAATGGAACTACATTACTAGCTGTACGAAGTGTAGTTATGTTTCCATAGGCATTTCCACTTTGACAATTAGAAACTAATCTAAAATAATAAGTCATTCCAGGAATAAGACCAGTAATATTTTCACTAAAGAAAGTATTTCCACTTACACTCCTAGAAGGAGTTTTTGATCCAAGACTTGGTGTTAAGCCATATTCAAAATATGTATTCGCACCAGAATAATTAGGACTTGAGGTAACTCCATTAAGAGTGGCAGATGTTTTGGTTACATTAGATGCCATAGAAGTTATTCCGCAAACTCCGTTGTAAGAACCGGTAACTGCAACTTGAACTGTTTTAGATTGAGTTCCACCACTTGAACCATAGGCACTTAATGTGTAATTAGTTGTACTAGTTGGATAAAGAGTTCTGCTTCCATCTAGATTTACATTACCAACAGTTGAAAGATAAGCTGAACTACAATTATCTGTTTCCCAATTAAGTGTTACAGAAGCACCAGAAGCTATAGATGTTCTATTTGGGTAGAATTCTGTAATATCACATGCATCTTCATTGGAAGTTTCACCGGCAGTAAAATCTCTAACACTTCCACAAATTAATTCATTACCTCCATTATAATATTGAACACAAATAGAATAATAATAATCATCATTATTATCTAATCCAGAAATATCAAGTGCGTATGAATTACTTCCATCAAGATCAGTATCAACTCTTTCTTTTTGTAAATTATCTCCATTTTCATTCACTGAATTATAAGTACTATAATCTTCTTCTACATCTTGAACCTGACTTTCATTTTCACCATAAACGAAGAATACAATTCCGTTATTAAAACTATTCATATCAACGGAACCGTTAATTTCTGCTGAATTATAAGTTATTTCATGAACACTTCCAGTGTTTGCTTCAGGAATACCACTATTATCATTACTTTCACAAGAATTCCCATCCCAAGATGTTCCAGATTCACAAATCCCACTTACTGTTCTTGAGGCAAGTTGAGTAGCACTATTATAAAGTCTAAAAGTATTTGATCCTCTATCAATAGAAAAAGGTTGATTAGTTCCATTGTTTGCAGTTGCTACAGGAGCAATGACACCATCTTTAGTAACTTCAGAAACTGAACCTGAAGGTTGATTTGTAGTGGTCCAAGAAAAATTTATATTACAAGAGTCATTTCCTTCTTGAATGTAACAAGAAGAACTTGCAGACGTAAGTGTCCCAGTTAGTATTCTATCTAAATCATCATCACCGTAGGGATCAATCTGTGCGCTTACATTAACAGTAGCTGTAGCTGTATCAGTTGATCCATTGGATCCTTGAGCTGATAAAGTATAAGTTTTTGAAACTGTTGGATGTACAGCATAAGAACCACTTGTAGGATTTACACTTACAAGATCAGTAATAGAAGCTGTGCTACAGTGAGTTGTACTCCAAGAAAGATTAGATGTTCCTCCAGAAGTAATTGTAGATGGATTTGCTATAAAACTTGAAATTGAACAATCTTCACCAACTTTATATTTTATTAAAAGTACTCCATAGTGTTCCCATTCACTACCATGAGGATAATCGGAATCTAAATAACCTATATTTATTTGCTGATCATCTTTATCTGTCCAAACTTGAGTGTCTTCATCATTATTAACAGCATCCGCATCTTTCATCCAATGAGAAGAAACATAAGTTAAGGTTTGAGGATAATATTCATTTATATTTAAGTGAACATCTCCAAGACCTTGAGAAACCTGACTTCCGTTTTGAGTTGAATACATTGTTCCGGTAAAAATGTAACTATCATCCGGACCTGCAGATGATTTAGTAATTAAAGCCTTAACTCCTGAAAGTGTATTAGCTGTATTATTATGGTAATACATAGCAACATTTACAGTGTCACCCTGAACAGCATTTAAAGTAGTAGCCGTCCAACAATGACCGTTTGTAGGAAGATTCCAATCGCCAGTGGTAGGAGATGTAGGATGATAAACACCAATCCCAATAGCTGGATTACAATCACCTGATTGTCCATTAAAAACGTTAGCAGCAAAAACACTCTGTCCTGCAAAAAGCAAAACAAAAGCAAACATCACAATTATTAATTTTTTTATATTATTTTTCATATTTATCCCGCTAAGCGGTGATTATTTTTATAATTTTTTTAACTTTTTAAATTTACAATTTTAAACTTTCAAAATTTTATCTTAAAAGCTTAAAAAAGTAATGGAGGTAGCTAAAAGCCAGAGCTCCATTAAAATTTTATTACCGACGGCCGTTTGGCATATTGCCAGTGCCTCCAGTATTACCTGGAGGCGGCCTGTTGTTGCCGTTATTCCCGTTCCCATTACCACCATATCCAACACCATAACCGGTGTTGTTGGTAGCACCATAACCAACCTGTTGCTGGTGCGGTTGCTGTTGGGAATAGTTACCACCACCATAGCCGTTGCCGCAACCACCATAAGGTTGTCCGCCACCAAAACCAAATCCAAAATAGATCGAGAATCCGGCTCCGCCACCATAATTTCCATTTCTGTATCCTGTGGGATACTGATTGTAATTGGGGCGATTCGTGGCTCCGTAACCAACGGTTACAGTGTGGTTGCCATTAGTGCTGGGCATATTATCATAACCAACCTTACGGTTATTGTTGACCGTAATATTGTTC
>JBDRFV010000026.1:0-10484 GCA_043818335.1 Patescibacteria group bacterium | reverse complement strand
TGAACGAAGTGAATATAAAAATCATCACCCCGCACATAAATAAATAATTTTAAATATTTTTTAATATCTTTTTAAATCTTCTAATTTTTTTATCTTGTTTTAACATGTTTTTAATTTATGTGCGGGGTTAAGAAAAATATATTTCATTTCATTTCATTATTTTTCTAAATAATTTCTATTTTTTCGCCAGCTTTTAAATATACTAAAGCTTTTTTACCACCAGATTTAATTCCTTTTTTACCTTTTGAAAAAACTACTTTACTTGGAACCATTAAAATATTTACTTTCACTGGCTTAACTTTATAAATTTGGAAAATAGCTTTTTTTATTTCTGTTTTATTGGCTGATTTTTCAACATCAAAAGTATATACATTTTGTTCTGCATGAAAAGAAGCTTTTTCTGTAATTCTTGGTTTTTTAATTAATTTCATTGTTATCATATAATTTAAAAATATTTATGTTTCTATCTCTTATCTATCCTCGTGTTTCAAAAAACTTAACACTCTCTTCTGGTTTTTCTATCAAAAGATATTTATGATTCAAAACATCTAACGGATTTAAGTTTTTAAGAAAAACTATATCTAACTGTGGTAAATTTCTAAAACTCTTTTCTATTTTTTCATTTCTTCCAAAAAGTGCAGTCAAAACTCTTGGTTTTTTAGAATCTGCAATCTGCTTAAATCCAGAAGCTTTTGCTAAATTCTTCATTATATCTAAAGCTGATTTTGTATTTATCTTTGTTATTTCCAAAGAATCTATAAATATAATCTCTTTATCTTTAAGTTTTTTAGAAAGCACTGAAAATAAAGCTTGTGCTCTCATTTTTTTTGAAATTTTTCTTTTATAATTTTTCTCAGCAAGCGGTCCGTGTGTTACACCTCCACCAACCCAAATTGGTGAACGACTTGATCCATGACGTGCTCGTCCTGTCCCCTTTTGTTTCCAAGGTTTTCTTCCTCCTCCACGAACTTCTCCACGACCTTTTGTATCAGCTGTGCCAGCTCGTTTATTTGAACGCATACCTTCAACAACCTGATGCACTAAATCAGCTCGCCATTTCGCTTCAAAAACTTTTGCTGGAAGAACTATTTTTCCAGCTTCAGCTCCTTTTTGATTGTATATCTTTGCTTCTATCATAAAATTAATTATCTTAAATTATCTATCTACTCACTATTTCAACTAAAGTACCTCTCCTTCCTGGAATTGCTCCTTTAATTAGCATTACATTATTTTCTGCATCAATTGCAATAACTTTCAAATTCTTTTGTGTAATAACATCAGATCCCATTCTTCCTGGCATTCTTATTCCTTTTTGAACACGTTGCATTCCGCCAGCACCGATAGATCCAGCTTCTCTCTCAGAATGTTTCTGTCCGTGAGTTCTTGGTCCACCATGAAAACCGTGGCGTTTTACAACTCCCTGAAAACCTTTACCTTTCGAAATACTTGAAACTTGTAAGTTATCTCCTATTTTAAAAACAGAAGCATCTATTATATCACCTTCTTTTGCTTCAATTTTATCTTGAGGCTTTAATCTAAATTCTTTTAAACATTTAAATAAATCTCCTTTCATTTGCTTAAACTGAGCTTTATTGATTCTATGTTCTTTTTGAACACCAAAACCAACTTGCACAGAATTATAGCCGTCTTTTGATTTTTCAAAAATTCTTACTACTTTAACCGGCCCAGCTGAAACAACCGTAACTGGTATAACTGTTCCGTCTTCAGAAAAGTATTCTGTCATATTCTCTTTTGTTCCAAGAATGAATTTCATAAAATTTTGTGGCGTCAATTTGCTCTTACAGCATCTTTACGTCAATATCAACTCCAGAAGGAAGTGATAAATTTGTTAATGCTTCTATTGTATTTGCCGAAGGATTTACAATATCAATTAATCTTTTGTGAACTCTTATTTCAAATTGTTCTCGTGTATTTTTGTAAATAAAAGAAGCACGATTAACTGTATATTTTTTTATTTCCGTTGGCAAAGGAATCGGCCCAACGATCTTCGCATCATAACGCATAGCTGTATCTATAATTTGTTTTACAGACGCATCTAAAACCTTGCTTTCGTAGGCACGTACCCTAATACGAAGCATAACCTTAGCTTCTTGTTTTTTTTCCTTTGGAGCAACCTTTTTCTTCACCGCTTTTCCCGCTTTCTGCGGAACCCCGCCAGAGGCGGTGGTCGGTTTTTTAATTGTTTTTTCTTTTGTTGTCATGAACTAAATATTTTTAATTTATTTAAGCAAGAATTTTTACAACAACTCCTGCACCAACTGTCTTTCCTCCTTCACGCACTGCAAATCTCTGTGCTTCTTCAAGTGCAACTGGAGTAACTAATTTAACTGTAAGTTTAACAGTATCACCAGGCATAACCATTTCTACTCCTTCTTCTAACAAAACATCTCCTGTAACATCAGTAGTTCTAATATAAAACTGTGGCTTGTAACCCTTAAAAAATGGAGTGTGACGTCCACCTTCTTCTTTTTTCAAAACATATAATTCACAAGTAAAATTATCATGTGGCTTAACTGTTCCTGGTTTTGCTAAAACTTGTCCTCTTGTTATGTCTTCTTTCTTTAAACCTCGCAAAAGAACTCCAGCATTATCTCCTGCCATACCTTCTTGCAAATTTTTATTAAACATTTCGATTCCAGTAACTGTTGATTTCTGAATTGGCTTAATACCAACAATTTCAATTTCTTCACCAACTTTTACGACTCCTCTTTCAATTTTTCCTGTTACAACAGTACCTCTTCCCTCAATAGAAAAAATATCTTCAACTGGCATAAGAAATGGCTTTGTAATATCTCTTTCTGGAACTGGAATATAAGTGTCTAAAGCATTCACAAGTTCAAGAATTTTCTTTGCCCACTCATCATTAACATCTTTTGCTTCAAGAGCTTTCAACGCTGAACCACGAATAATGGGAACATTTGCACCATCAAATCCTTGCTTCGTTAGAAGTTCACGAATTTCTTCTTCAACCATATCAATCATATCTTTATCATCAACCATGTCGCATTTATTTAGAAATACAATCATTTTTGGCACACCAACTTGTTTTGCAAGCAAAACGTGTTCGCGTGTTTGTGGCATTGCACCATCAGTTGCTGCAACCACTAAAATAGCACCGTCCATTTGAGCGGCACCTGTAATCATGTTTTTAATATAATCAGCGTGTCCTGGCGCATCAATGTGCGCATAGTGACGAGCGTCAGTTGCATATTCATTATGTGAAATGTTAATAGTAATTCCACGAGCTTTTTCTTCTGGAGCGTTATCAATCTGATTAACGTCACGAAGTCTAACTGTCTTTCCTGCCATTTGCAAAACATGCAAAATAGCTGCAGTTAAAGTCGTCTTACCATGGTCAACGTGACCGATGGTTCCCACATTTACGTGTGGCTTGTCTCTTTTAAATTCTTCTGCCATATATTTTTATTTTATTAACAATTAGAATTCAACATACGAGAAGTTGCTAAATCCTAATTACTAAATTAATTAATCCACGCCTACGGCGGGACAGGCTAATAATAATTTATAAACTTATAAATACTGCTTTTTATAAAAATGCAATATAAACAAGTTTGTATTGTCATCGTTCGTAAATCATGTGAGATTAAAATCTCCCACGATATTACTCACTCGACAATATAAAAACTGCCCAAAGTGCAGTTAATATGATAATAGCAAATTATAAATATAAGTCAAATATTATAATAAAAAAAGACGGGAGTTAAGTACCGTCTTTTTTAAAAATATTTTTAAATCTTATGACATTGCTTGTAAAAAAACAAGGAGCCTTTGTTGAAATTCAAGAACTCCAACCTGCCTCTTGATTGACCGGTGATTTTTCCTATCTTTGTAAGAATAAATTCCCTTACAACATTCATAGAATGGAACATCAATATAAATGTATTTCACTCGGCCGTCGATAATGACAAATCGACCAGAAAAATTAAATGAATGGAACCTAAAAATCATACCCCATTTATACAGGATCTTTTCGAAGGATCCACGAAAACTAAAAAAATCCCCCGCTGTGATTAAAGCTTTAGGTGACTCCTTTTTACGATCCTTAGGTTCTCTGCCGTATCCACTATACCAATAACCCAGCAGGTCGTGGATGCGGGCCGAATCCTTGGAGTGAACATACTCCTTAATTTCAGTATTGGGAAATCGCGATTCCACTTTCAAAATGATCTTCATAACAAGTGAGTCAATCACTGAAGAAGTGTTAGAAAATCCCAAATTTACCAAAAAGACAAAAACAATAAAAATCATAAACTTTTTCATAATCGTTAAGATTTAAGGTTAATTTTATGTTATTTTTATGAAAGATCTTATTTGTTTTTTATAATACATCAAAAAGTATTATTTGTCAAACAAACAAAAACACTCTAAAAATTTAGAGTGTTTTTTAAAAAATTAAATTTAATTTTTATTTTCTATTTACTTTCTAGCCGCAATAATAGTTTCTGCAACCCCGAACCAAAACCTTCGGCTTGGTACGGGGCAGGCGTTCTGTTTTTATTATTTACGAGCCGCGATTATAGTGTCAGCGACATTTTGAGGTACAATATCGTATCTCATAAATTCCATTGTGAAGGAAGCACGGCCTTCTGTCATAGAACGAAGTCCTGTCATATATCCAAACATTTCAGAAAGTGGAACAATTGCACGAAGAACTTTATTCATTCCCCTATCTTCCATTCCTTCTATAATTCCACGTTTTGATGAAAGGTTTCCTGTTACGTCTCCCATGAATTTTTCTGGAATAACAACTTCAACTTTCATCATAGGTTCCAAAATAACTGGTTTTGCTTTTTTACATGCATCTTGAACTGCCATGGAAGATGCAATTTTGAAAGCCATTTCATTAGAGTCAACTTCGTGATAACTTCCATCCCAAAGATCAACCGAAACATTAACAATTTTAAATCCTGCAAGTACTCCTCTATCCAATCCTTCTTTAAATCCTTTCTCACAGGGCGTAATATACTCTTGTGGAATAACTCCTCCTTTAATATTATTAACGAATTCAAATCCTTCTGAGCGTTTTGTATTTTTAGGAAGTTTAGTTTCTTCTTCTTTTGTAAGAATAGTCATTGGTTTAACTTTTATCTTAACATGACCATAGTTTCCACGACCTCCAGATTGCTTAATATATTTTCCTTCTGCATCTGCAATTCCAATAATTGTTTCTCTGTATGCAACCTGTGGCTTACCAACGTTTGCTTCAACAGTAAATTCTCTTTTCATTCTGTCTACTAATATTTCTAAATGCAATTCTCCCATTCCAGCAATAATAGTTTCTCCTGTTTCTTGGTCAGTAGCAACTTTAAAAGTTGGATCTTCTTGTGCAAGTCTATTAAGAGCCATACCCATTTTTTCTTGGTCAGCCTTTGTTTTTGGTTCAATACGAAGTTGAATAACCGGCTCAGGAAAAATAATTCTATTTAGCTCAATTGGATGTTCTTCATCACAAATAGTATCAGAAGTAACTGTATCTTTTAATCCAACCGCTGCCGCAATTTCTCCAGCAAAAACTTCTTTTACTTCTTCTCTATCATTAGCGTGCATACGTAAAATTCTACCAATTCTTTCTTTATTTCTTGTTCTTGGATTATAAATATAAGAACCAGAAGCCAAAGTTCCAGAATAAACTCTAAAGAAAATAAGCTGCCCAACAAATGGATCAGTGGCAACTTTAAAAGCCAGCGCAGAAAATGGTTCTGAGTCTGAAGCTTTTCTAACAATTGGCGCATCATTATTTTCTGGATCTGTACCTCCGATTGGTGGAATATCTAAAGGTGATGGAAGATAATCTACTACACCATCCAGCACAAGCTGAACTCCTTTATTTTTCAAAGCAGAACCAGCGTAAACTGGAAAAATTTCATTTGCAATAACTCCTTTTCTTAATAATTTTTTCAAAATATCTAGATCTGGAATCTTACCTTCTAGATAGTCATTCATAATAACATCATCTTGTTCTACTATTTTTTCAACAAGTTCGTTGCGATATTTTTCAGCATCAGCTTTTAATTCTGCTGGGATTTCTTTTTCAATAACTTTATTTCCCATTTCACCTTCAAAATAAAAAGCTTTCATTGTTAAAAGATCAACAACTCCTTCATGTTTTTCCTCAAGACCAATTGGAATTTGTAATCTTACAGCTTTCTTTGTAAGTCTGTCTAAAATAGTTGCATAAGAATGTTCAAAAGATGCGCCTGTTCTGTCTAATTTATTTATAAAACAAATTCTTGGCACTTTAGCTTCATCAGCGTAACGCCAATTTGTTTCTGATTGTGGTTCTACTCCAGCAACTCCGTCAAAAACTACAACCGCTCCATCCAAAACACGCAAAGACCTTTTTACTTCAACTGTAAAATCTATATGCCCAGGAGTATCTATAATATTAAATCTATGCTTTTTAGTTTTATCCTCTAAAGCATAAGTTGGTGTCCAAAAACACGTAACCGCAGCAGAAGTAATAGTAATTCCTCTTTCTCTTTCCTGTTCCATCCAATCAGTTACAGTTTCACCTTCGTGAACTTCTCCAATTTTGTGTGACATTCCAGTATAAAAAAGCACACGCTCTGTCGTTGTAGTTTTACCCGCATCAATGTGCGCGATGATTCCGATATTTCTAACTTTCTCTAGTGGATAATCTCTTTGCATATATAATTATTTAAGATTACCACGCAAAATGAGCAAATGCCTTGTTTGCTTCTGCCATTTTGTGAGTATCTTCTTTCTTTTTAATAGCAGCACCTTCGTTCTTTGAAGCTGCAATTAATTCATCAGCTAATTTCAAATGCATTGGTTGTCCTTTTTTTGAACGAGCAGCATCACGAATCCACCTCATTGCTAAAGCTAATTTTCTTTCTGGTCTTACTTCAACTGGAACTTGATAGTTGGCACCACCTATTCTTTTTGAACGAACTTCTGCAGAAGGCCCAGTATTTTTTAAAGCCAAATCAAAAATTTCAAGTGGATTTGGATTTGCTGTTTTTTCTTTTATTATATCAAAAGCTTTATAAACAACTTTTCTCGCTGTTTCTTTTTTTCCAGACCACATAACATAATTAATAAACTTCTCTAACTTCTGAGAATTATAAATAAAATCTGGTTCAACTATATTTCTATTTTTTACTTTTCTTCGCATATTATATTATTTATTTTATATAAAAATTATTTTTTAGCTTCTTTTGGTTTTTTATTTCCATAAAGAGATCTACTCTGTCTTCTCTTTTCAACACCTTGAGTATCTAAAACCCCACGAACAATGTGATATCGAACTCCAATTAAATCTTTCACACGACCACCACGCAACATTACAACCGAATGTTCTTGCAAATTATGTCCTTCTCCAGGAATGTAAGCCGTTACTTCCATGCCGTTTGTTAATCTAACTCTGGCAATCTTTCGAAGAGCTGAGTTTGGTTTCTTTGGAGTAATTGTAGTAACTTTAGTACAAACACCTCTTTTAAAAGGAGCCGGGTAAAACACAGGTCTATTTTGTAAAATATTAAATCCACGAGCCAAAGCAACAGCCTTTGATTTCTGTATAGTTTTACTTCTATTTTTCTTAATTAATTGATTTATTGTTGGCATTTCTGTTAAAAATTTAAAATAAAAAAGTCCGCCACCGCCTTTGGCGGGGTCCCGAAGTAAGCGGGAAAGACTTCAGTAATAATCTACTACAAGTCTCAAAAAATTGCAAATTTTATATATTAAAGACTCTATTAAGAGTGCCGTGTACAACTTCTAATGGCTCAGACGTATGAACTACAGAATAACTACCATCATTATTTTTCTTTTCTATTTTTACATAATATTTTCCATTTGGAAGAAGAATGTGATAACGTCCCATTTGATCAGCTACTTTATGGATCATTTCTACATTAGTAGCAACAGAAAATACTCTAATAAAAGCATAGGACAAAGGTGTTCCATCATTATCAACAATTCTTCCTTTTGCTCTTAATTTAAATTTAGTTCTCCTTAAAATAAACATTACAATATATAATCCAAAAATTATTATATTATATTTTTCTGGCGAAACAATAAGCGCCAATGTTGCAACGCTAAATCCAAAGCCAAACAATATATTCAAAATACGAGTTATAATTAATTCTCTTCTAGAATAGAATTTAAATAATTGTTTTTTATTTTTAGCAAATTCATTCCAATCAAAATTTACTGGGTCCATTGGAACATTGTTTACAATAATTTGCCCAGTTGCAATATTCATATAGTCTCCAAAATAAAGATCTTGATAAAATTCATCTTTAAACTGATCTGCCAATGCGTGCGAAGGAAAAATATAATTTGTCTTTTTTGGAATAACTTTGTAAACTCCTGCTTCCACATAAAATCCATAACGCCCATCAATATCAGTAATAGATGAAGTTACTTCTTCTCCTTCTAAATTAACTAAAGAAACATAAACAGGATCAAGTGGTTGTTTTGTAACTGAATCATAAACTGTTCCCCATGGCTTAATGCGTTTTTTCAAACCTAATGCACTTAACAATAAGGACCATAACCTAAACGGAATAAGTATAAGTTCAGAAGCACTTAATGGATTCAAAAATAAAACTGAAGCAAGTGCGACAATTCCAGCAATAACAGCAGAACCAATTGCAGTAAGTTTTAAGCCAGTATTTATTTTTACAAGCGCTGAATCAGTAAAATTATTTTTTACAAAATCTTGAATATTAGAAACAGTTTCATTAAAAATATCTTCTATTGGAGTAAGTATTTCATCTATAATATTATCGTCATCATCTGGTGGCTCTGGTGGAAAACAATTTGGCCCTTCACAAGGTGGTGGAGGATTACAAGATGGATGATCAGGGTTTAATTCACAAAAAGGTAACCCCAAACAAGATAAGTCGTTTGGATTTAATTCACAAAATGTTGGTTCTAAACAAGAAGGATCGTTTGGATTTAATTCACAAAAAGTCGGCTGAACACAAAATTCTGGATACATCTGACAGAAAGTTAAAATTATACAAGATGGATGAGTTGGATACAAAACACAAAAAGCTGGTGTTATACAAGATGGATCATTTGGGTATAGTTCACAGAAAGTTGGTGTATCATCATCACCGCCGCCACCAGTTATGATTGTTATTGTTGGCTCCCAACTGGTTTTTACGCAATAATTAACACCAGCAGAACAATCAAATTTAATCCACCCATAATTTTGTGCCCATGCCCAACCAGAAAAATAACCACTGGTAGGATTAATAGTAACTCCACCACCATAGCTTGGTGGTTTAAAATTTATCCAACCAGTATTTTCTCCCCATGCACAACCAGTAAGAACGCCAGTATTGGCTGGCTCCATAACAACATGACTATGTGCGCAATCTGCAACAGCAGGAGCTGGACTCACGGGACTTAAATTTATCCACCCAACATTTTCACCCCAAAGATTTCCTGTTACGGCAGTATCAGTTATTGTGACAGAAGTTCCATTTGTTGTTCTCCAAACAATCCTACTTCCAGTAGTACAAGCGACATCGGAACAAAGAAAAGATGTGAAACTAACTGCATCAATAGTTCCTGTTGTTGCTTCTGCTCTTAACCCTAAAAAAAACAAGAAAAAAACTGAAATAAAAAATAATGTTATTTTAAAAAATTTACTCATAAAAAATTATGCAAAAACCATTCTAATCGACAGGTGGAGGTTCTGGTGGTGGTTCTTCAGCTGGTGGTTCTTCAGCTGGTGGAGGAACTTCACAAACACCACCGGTATCTATTCCAGTTTCATCTTGATTTTGAATTCCGTCTGAACATGTTTCTTCTGCTGGTGGTTCTTCAGGTATAACAACATCACAAACACCACCGGTGTCTATTCCAGTTTCATCTTGATTTTGAATACCATCTGAACAAGTTTCTTCTGGTGGAGGAACATCTCCTGAACCTCCTGATCCACCACCTGATGCTCCTGCGTTAAAAAGAAGTTGGTCGAGTTGTGTTTTTGTAATACAAGTCTCACCTCCTGCCTCATCTGAAACACAAATTTCTTTTGTATTAACTCTATCTGCAAACAAACTTCCAATTCCATTCCCTGCATCTCCAAACCAAGTAATTATTCTAGCAAAGAATCTTCCAACAAATGTTTGACTTCCTTCTTCATCTATTAATTCAAGATCTGGATTTGTTAGACTTTCTACTTTTAAATTAAGTTCTTGTATTGCTTTAATTGCATAAGGAATAAGCGGAGTATATGAAAGTGATTTATATCCTGTTTTTGGATTTGTAGAAACCATATTGGGGAATATTTCTTCCATTTCTTGAGCAATAAATCCTGGAACAAGTGGATCATCAGAATCTTGCCAATTAAAATGATACATAACTGGATTAAGTGAAGTAAGTTTAGCTAAAGCACTTGTTCCTTCTATTGAAGATACATCATATTTTAATCTTGCATCAGATGCACATGTCCAAACTCCAGGATT
>JBDRFV010000025.1:0-10260 GCA_043818335.1 Patescibacteria group bacterium | reverse complement strand
TTTCTAAATCTTTATCAGAAGTAGCTAAAATTTGAACAGCTAATAGTCCAGCATTTTTTGCGGCATTTATTCCAACTGTCGCTACAGGAATACCAGGAGGCATTTGAACTGTTGAAAGAAGCGAATCAAGACCATCTAATGTTTTTGCTTTCACTGGAACACCGATAATAGGTAAAGTTGTAAAAGATGCGATAACACCAGCCAAATGAGCTGCGCCACCTGCTCCGGCAACTATAACTTTCATTCCTTTAGAAATGGCATTACTGGAATATTCATGAGCTAAAAGAGGAGAACGGTGGGCTGAAGCAACTGTAATTTCATAAGAAACACCAAATTCTTCAAGAATCTTTGCAACTTCTGACATTACTTCTAAATCAGAATCCGAACCCATAACTATACCTACTTTTATATCTTTTTTCATCCCATTAAAAAGTTTAATTAATAATCTTTATCTCTATGCCCTGTTTAGTGACTTTCTAACGGGACAAGTAGGTTTATTTTATCATTATTTTAATATTAAACAATAAACATCAACTTAATTAAAATCAAAATATTTTCTACCTGTTTTATAACTTTCAATTGAATATTTACATGCTTCAAAAAGAGGTTCCGGTAAAGCATCAAGAGAATACCAATCCCAGCCTTCACATTTATTTGGTTCTAAAACTTTAGGTATACCAGATTTCCATTTAGCAATAAGTCCTATATGAACATAATGCTTTGGCGCATATTTTTTAAGATTTAACAAAAAAAGGAAATTTAAATCACTTATTTCAATACCACACTCTTCTCTGATTTCTCTTAGGGCACAATCAGAAAATGACTCCATATATTCAAGATGTCCGCCCGGAAAAGCATACTCCCCTTCACCGTGCGCATTTTTACGCTTGCCCAGCAATATTTTATTCTCTTTTAATATCATAACTCCTACGCCAACTTTAGTATTTTGTTCCATAAAAACATTATAACAAAAAAAATAAAAAAGACATCGATTTTTTAATAAATCGATGTCTTAAAGATTTTTGATAGACTCTTTTTAATAATTCTTTCAACCTGAATTAAGTGCCCATCATGATTATACAAAATCAAAAATTCCGGGTACAAAATACCAACAGTCTCCAAAGTACTTGGAGAAGGTTCGTTTTGGATAAGTGTCGATGCTTCTCTTTCATTAATATTTTGTCTTAGCATAATCCTTTTGATTCTTTCATCTGGATTTGCATAAACATAAATCAATAATGAATTTTTAGCATGACAAGAAAGAGTGCGAGCGCCTTCTACTGTTACATCAATAATTCCATTTTTGTAACGGTCAAACTCGCTCTTTAATGTACCAGAACGGTACTTATCTTTATCTTCGTCTTCCCCAATTTGTACAGAACATAAAATTTCTTCTCTTCTGTGTTTTTGTATCTCCAAAAATTCTAATTCTGAAATAAAAAAATATTCTTTTCCATCAGTTTCATTCTCTCTTTTTTCACGAGTTGTGAAAGGTACTATTCTATGAACAGAATTTTCTTTGGGAAAGCAAGATAACATTAAATTTAATACAGTTTCTTTACCAGCCCCACGAGGGCCAGTAACACAAATCAAATTTTGCATTTGGCCTCCTTTTTTTTAAATTATGAATGAATGAATCTTTAATTAGAGGGTAACAGTAATTTGAAAAAAAATCAAATTAATGCTTAAAATGTCTAAATCCAGTTGTCACCATAGTCATATTAAATTTATTACACATATCTATTGATGCTTGATCATTTTTTGATCCTCCTGGATGAATAACCGCACTCACTCCCACATTTCCTGCTAGCTCTACACAATCTGGAAACGGAAAAAAAGCTTCAGAAGAAAGTACGGCGTCTTTAAGTGAAAAATTAAATTTTTCTGCTTTACCTATCGCTTGCTTTAATGCATCAATACGAGATGTTTGTCCGCAACCCATAGCTAAAAGCGTTCCATCTTTTACCAAAGCAACAGAATTAGATTTCAAATGTTTTGTAGCAATTGAAGCAATTAGCAAATCTTTTTTTTCTCTTTCATTTGGTGCTCGTTTTGTAGCTACTGTCAAATCTTTTTCTTGCTCTATTTGCACATCACGATCTTGTGTAAGAACTCCTGTAAAGCACGTGCGCATTAATTCAGATGGCAAAACAGGATTATTCCATTTTAAAATACGAATATTTTTTTTCTCAGTTAAAATTTCTAACGCTTCTTTTGAAAAATCTGGCGCAATTATTACTTCCACAAAAAGTTCTTGTTCTTTTATAAGCTTTGCAATATCTTCCTCTATTATTCTATTTGTAGCAAGTATTCCACCAAAGGCAGAAAGTGGATCTGCTTTATATGCTGATTTATATGCTTCTAACAAATGTCCCTCCTCTCTGACAGCCAAACCACAAGCATTCATGTGTTTAATAATTGCAAAAGCAGGATCTTTAAAATCACTAACAGTCATTATGGCAGCTTCAGTGTCTATAAAATTATTATAGGAAAGTTCTTTCCCGTGAAGCTGAATAAAACTTTTCTCTAAATCACCAATAAATTGCGCTTTCTGGTGTGGATTTTCTCCATAGCGAAGTGGTAACTCCTGAAAGTATCCACGAATATGAAAATCATAATTACTCGTTATCTCAAACGCACTACCTGCAAATTTTTTACGTTCTTCTAGTGTAGTTTGGTTAGTATTATTTAATATTTTTATCAAATCTTTATACTGATCCTTAGAAGAAATAACAACAACATCATTAAAATTCTTTGCTGCTGCGCGAATAAGTGAAACTCCACCGATATCTATTTTTTCAATAATTTCTTCTTCAGTACCACCATTTTTTAATGTTTCTTCAAATGGATAAAGATCCACTATTACTAAATCTATATCTTCTATACTATATTTTTCTTTTTCTTTTTGATCGTCTTTATTGTCTCTTCTATTTAAAATGCCACCAAAAATTTGTGGCTGAAGTGTTTTTACTCTTCCACCAAAAATAGATGGGAAATTCGTAATATCTTCTACCTCTGTTACTGGAATTTCTAATTTACGAATAAATTCTGCAGTTCCACCTGTTGAAATGATTTTTACACCATGCTCATGAAGAAGCTTAATTATTTCATCAAGTTTATCTCCTTTATTAAAAACTGAAACCAGCGCTGAATTTATTTTCTTTTGCATATTTTATATTCTTATAATAATATCATATTATTCAAATTCTGTTGTAGCTGGAGGTTTTAGTGTCATATCAAAAGCAATTTGTCAACTAGAGCGGGGTACTATTTACACGCTTTATTTTCCTAAAATTCAATTTTATGCTAATATAAAAATATATTATGGCTGTAAAAAACAGGAAAAATTTTGAAGAAGGCCTTACCTATGATGACGTTTTACTAGTGCCTTTATATTCAGATGTTTTGCCTAGAGATGTTGATATCTCTTCTAATCTAACAAAAAAAATAAAACTAAACGTGCCAATTATTTCTGCGGCAATGGATACTGTAACTGAATCAGCCATGGCAATTGCCATTGCGCAAGAAGGAGGAATTGGAATCCTGCATAAAAATATGAGCATAGAAAAACAAGCAGAAGAAGTACGTAAAGTTAAACGTTCTGAAAGTGGAATGATTCATGATCCAATAACACTAGGAGAAAAAGCAACACTTGGAGAAGCTTTTAATATTATGAAGGAAAATAAAATTGGTGGTATACCAATAGTTGATTCAACTATGCACCTGAAAGGAATTATAACTAACAGAGATTTAAGATTTCAAAAAAATTTAAAACTTACTGTTTCTGAAAAAATGACAAAAGAAAATTTAATAACTGGGAGTATCGGCACAAATCTAAAAGAAGCAGAAGAAATATTAACAAAATATAAAGTAGAAAAATTGCCATTAGTTGATAAACAAAACAAACTTATTGGTCTTATTACTTACAAAGACATAACAAAAGTAAAATCCCGCCCAAATTCTTGCAGAGACGGTCTTGGTAGATTACGAGTAGGTGCTGCAGTTGGTGTAACACATGATACTTTACAAAGAGTAAAAGCTCTAGAACAAAATGGAGTTGATGTAATAACTATTGATACTGCTCATGGTCATTCAAGGGGAGCTATTGAAATGTTAAAAAAAATAAAGAAAGAATTTCCGAAATTAGAGGTTATCGCTGGAAACATTGTGACAGTAGAAGCAGCGCAAGATTTAATTAAAGCCGGAGCTGATGCAGTAAAAGTTGGTATCGGACCTGGATCGATTTGTACTACTCGCGTAATTGCCGGCGTAGGCTTTCCACAATTTTCTGCTGTATACGAAGTTGCACAAGCGATAAAAAACACCGACATACCAATTATTGCTGATGGAGGCATACAATCTACTGGAGACATCTCAAAAGCTTTAGCTGCTGGAGCAAGTTCAATTATGGCAGGTTCACTTTTTGCTGGAGTAGAAGAATCTCCAAGTGAAACAGTGATTTATGAAGGCAGAAAATACAAAACTTATCGTGGAATGGGTTCTATTGAAGCAATGGAACAAGGATCTAAAGATAGGTATTTCCAAGACACAGAAGATGATATTAAAAAACTTGTACCTGAAGGAATCGTTGGAAGAATTTCTTTCAAAGGTGGACTTTCAGAAGTAATTTATCAACTTATAGGAGGATTACGAGCTGGTATGGGATATTGTGGAGCAAAAGATATTAAAACTCTCCAAAAGAAAGCAAAATTTGTTAGAATCACACAATCTGGAATAAAAGAAAGTCACCCACATGATGTTATTATTACAAAAGAAGCACCAAATTATAATTTTAAAAAATAAATTAATGTTTTATGAAAAAATCTGAAAATAAAACAGGATTTGTGGATGTGCTTGTTGGCTTACAATGGGGAGACGAAGGAAAAGGAAAAAATATAGACGAACTTTTATCATCTGGAATTTATTCTGGTGTAGCACGTTTTCAAGGTGGAGCAAATGCAGGACATACTATAAAATTTGGAGATAAAACTTTTATCGGTCATATTATACCAAGTGGATGTTTACACAAAAATATTGAACTCTACATCGGAAGTGGGGTAGTAGTTGACGCCATATCTTTAGTAAAAGAATTGAAAGAATTAAAAAATTTAGGTTTTGATATTGTTCCCCTTTTATATATTTCAAATAGAGCAAAATTAGTTTCATATTTACACCCTTTTTTAGACCAAGCAGAAGAATCTTTTAGAAATAAAAACGGCAAAAAAATCGGAACAACTGCTCGCGGAATAGGACCAGCCTATAGTGATTCTCGAGCACGAAGAGGATTTCTTGTTGGAGATTTAAATTTCTCAGATTTTGAACAAAGAGAAAAAGAACTTACAGAACTACACATGAATCTTTTAAATATGTATAAAGAAAAATATAACTTTGAATTTTCAGAAAGTAAAATAAAAGAAGCAAGAGAAAACTGGTTTAAGACGATAGAAGAAATAAAAAAATTACAAATCTGTGATGTATCTTTTCTAATACAAAAAAAACTAAAAGAAGGAAAAAATATTCTAGCTGAAGGCGCCCAAGGAGTAATGCTTGATATAGATTTCGGCGATTATCCAAATGTTACCAGCTCGAATATATTACCCGCAAATTTATGTTTAGGCCTTGGAATTCCTCATACTGTAATAAGAAATATATACGGAGTTATAAAAGCTTATACGACAAAAGTTGGTGGTGGAGATTTTCCAGCTAGAATAAAAGATGAAGGAATTGAGAAACTTTTCCAGAAAGCAGGAAATGAATATGGCTCAACTACCGGTAGACCAAGAATGTGTGGTTGGCTTGATTTATTTGCTGTTAAATATGCAATAGGACTTTCTGGTGTTAATAAAATTTTTGTAAACAAAGCTGACGTTTGCCCAACGGACAAAATAGAAGTAGTCACTGCTTATAAAATAGGAGATAAAGTTCTAGAAGAATTTCCACTTCGTTTAAATCAAGTGACAGATGTTCAAACAGAAAAATTATCTGGTTGGGGTAATGATAATTATGGAATTAAAGAAAAAGAAAAAGTTTCTCCAGAACTTACTAAATATTTAGAATACATAAAAAACAAACTCTCTGATTTTAATGTAAAAATCGTCACAGTTGGTACTGGCCCAGATCGACAGCACTCTTTCAATTGGGATAATTAAGTTTTAATAATATAGACTTCCCTATATCTTTTCGATAATACATTTTTTCGAAAGATATTTTTTCTATGGCTTTATAAGCTTTTTTAAGCGCTTCTTCTAATGTAGCACCAATAGCCGAAATTCCCAAGACTCGTCCGCCGTTTGTGATTAAATTACTATTTTCGTTAATTTTTGTGCCAGCGTGAAATACAATTATGTCTGGTTGTTTTTCGGCTTCTTCTATTCCGGAAATAATTTTACCTTTTTCATATTTTTCTGGATAACCACCCGAAGCAAGAACAATATTGCAAGCAAAACTATTTTTCCACTTAACTTCTATTTGATCTAATTTTTTATCAATAGAAGCGTCAATAATATCCAATAAATCAGTTTCTAAAAGTCGCATATAAGTTTGAGTTTCTGGATCTCCGAAGCGCGCATTGTATTCTAAAATCTTAGGCCCGTCTTTGGTTAAAATCAATCCCGGATATAAAAGCCCTTCAAATGGATTATTTTCTTCCGCCATGCCAGCCAAAGTTGGAGCTACAATTTCTTTTTCAATTTTTTCTAAAAGTTTATCAGAAACGAAAGGCAAAGGAGCGACTGTTCCCATTCCACCAGTATTTAATCCAATATCCCCTTCCCCAATTTTTTTATGATCCTGAGAAGCTGGAAACATTTTATAATTTTTACCATCAGAAAATACGTGAATAGAAATTTCTGGGCCAGTTAAAAATTCTTCTATTACAACTTCATTACCTGCTTCACCAAAAACTTTTTTCACTAAAATATTTTCGAGTGCTTCATTTGCTTCTTCTAAAGTTTGAGCGATAATTACTCCTTTCCCTAAAGCCAAACCGCTTGCTTTAATCACAATCGGGAACTTGGAGGCCTTGCCTCCACTTGGAGGCAAGGCCTCCAAGTAATTTTTTGCTTCGTCAAAATCTGTAAAAGTTTTAAATTTTGCTGTTGGTAAATTGTGCCTTTCCATAAAATTTTTTGAAAATGCTTTTGACCATTCAAGTTGCGCAGATTTTTTTGTTGGTCCCCAAATTCGTAAATTTTCTTTTCTAAATTCATCTACAATACCAAGAGCCAAAGGATCATCGGGAAGTGCTAAAGTTAAATCAATTTTTTCTTTTTTAACAAAATCTATTAAAGCTTTAATGTCAGTGGCTTTTATATCTATATTTATTCCCAATTCAGCCGTACCACCATTCCCCGGCGCAAAAAATAATTCTCCTGCTTTTCAGATTGTTTTATTTTCCAACCAATAGCGTGTTCTCGTCCACCTGATCCGATTATTAAAATTTTTTGTTTATTATTCATATTATTTCACTAAATCTTTTAAAACCTCCACATATAATTCATTTTCTTTATTCTTCAGTCTTTCATATAAAGATGGAACATTATCTTCTAGTTTAACTTCTTCAAAAGTTCTACCGAGAACTGGACCAAAATCAAAATCCAAAGTTAAAAAATGAATCGACGAACCAGCATATGTGCTTTTTTGATCTAAAAAATTTTGAATAGCCTTATCAGTTAATTTTCCTTTATTCCAAAGTGCATCTGTTCCGTCTGGATTTTTTACTTTTCCATCAATTGTGTCTGGAATTAATCCGGGATGTAAATTTAAAATTCTATTTGGATACGCTAATATAACTTCATCTAATATAATCTGCTTCCATCCAGCTAAACAAATATAATCAGGATTTAATTTATCCAAAAGAGCTTTTAATTCTTCTTTTTTAGAACAAATTTCAATTTTTAAATTATGTTTTTTCGCACGCTCTAAACCCAAACTCTCAATCTTATCAGAAATCACTGCGCAAATTTCAGCATTTAATTTACCCTGCTCAATTGCATCTATTATGGCTTGAAGATTTGTGCCTGTACCAGCATTTGAAATGAGAATTACTAATTTCATAAATTTAATCCTTAAATTTTAAACTATCATATTTTATTTCTTTTCCATGTTCAAGAATTGGTAAAGGATATTCTCCATTAAATGCAGAAAGACAAAATCTATTTTTAGGCAAACCAGTCGCCTTTACCATTCCATCAATAGAAAGAAAAGAAAGTGAAGTTGCGCCTAAAAATTTACAAGTTTCTTTTATAGTTTTTTGAGAAGAAATCAAATCTTTTTGTTTTGGAGTATCAATACCATAAAAATCTGGAAATTTTACAGGAGCAGAAGCAACTAAAAAATGAACTTCTTTTGCGCCGGAATCAAAAAACATTTTAATAATTTGCTGAGAAGTTGTTCCACGAACAATTGAATCATCTATTACTCCAACCCTTTTGCCTGTAACTAAACTTCTAAGAACAGTCAATTTCATTTTGACTTTTTGTTCACGATTTGCCTGAGTTGGTTCGATAAATGTCCTATGAATATATCTATTTTTATTTAATGCCATTTCAAAAGGAATACCAGACTCTTGAGAATAACCAATTGCCGAAGGAATAGCAGTTTCTGGTACAGGAACAATAACATCAAGTTTTAATTTTGGATTTTCTTTAAATAACATAGCTCCAAAATTCTTACGGGTTTGATAAACAGACTTTCCTAAAATTAAACAATCATGACGAGAAAAATAAACAAATTCAAAAATATCAAATTTTGGATCTTGTTTTGCTAGAATTTTACTTTTGATTCCTTTTTTTGAAATAATTACCATTTCTCCTGGAAAAACTTCTCTAAAAAATTTAGCCCCAACCGTTCTAAGTCCACAAGTTTCTGACGCAACAACCATTTCTTTTCCATTTTTACCAATCACTAATGGACGAATTCCTCGTGGATCTCGAAAAGCAACTAGTTCTTTAGTAGAAAGTGCCACACAAGAAAACGCTCCGGTAAAAAGCGGATATGCTTTTTCTACAGCTTTTGGTAAAGAATTTCCTTTTTTCATATAAAAACCAATAGCTTTTGCCATAAGTTCTGAATCTGAATCTTCCCTAGTCTGTATTTTATTTTTTTTAAAAAAATCTGATAAAGCTTTTGTATTTGGAAGATTTCCATTATGAGCAAAAGCAACTGTATTATTAAAAATAATAGGCTGAGCATGTTTAGAATTTTTAGAGTTACTTCCACGAGAAGTTGAATATCGATTATGACCAATTGCAACAAAACCAGAAAGTTTTTTTATAATTTTTTCTGTATAAACCTGACTGACCAATCCTGAACCTTTATGAAAAAAGATTTTCTTTCCATTAGTTGAAACAATCCCAGTTTGCTCTTGTCCTCGATGTTGCAAAGCAAACAATCCAAAATATGCCTGACGAGAAGCTATGTCCGGAGCGTTAAAAATTCCAAAAACTGCACATTTTTCATTTAAATCTTTCATATTTATTTCTTAAAATAATTAACTGCGTTTCTAAATAAAATAATCCCTTCGCCCGCCGACGCTAAAGCTTTGGTGGGCAAACCTTCTTTTTTCTTTTTATCTTTTATTTTTTTATTCTGCCAAAGTGGTGACTGATGAAAAAATTGAGCACGTTCTGGATGAGGCATCATTCCAAGCACTCGCCCATTATATCCTAAAACTCCAGCAATATTGTAATTCGCACCATTTGGATTTACTTCTAGACTTTGAAATTTACAAATTTCACCTTTAGTATATTTAAAAGCAATTTGTTTGTTTTTCTCTAAAACTTTATATTCTTTAGAATTTATTAAATATTTTCCCTCACTATGAGCTATCGGCAATGAAATTTGTTTTAAACCCTTAAGCCAAGGACTTTTCCCTGTAACTTTTAAGTCTACCCAACGATCAATATATTGCCCATTTTTGTTGTGAGTTAACGCTCCAGGTAAAATTCCTAAATTAGTCATAATCTGGAACCCATTACAAATTCCAATCATTAAAGTATCTCGCAATAAAAATTCTTCTATTTCTTTTGATAAATGATTTTTTAATTTATTTGCATATGCTTTTCCACTTCCAGTGTCATCTCCATATGAAAATCCTCCCGGAAAAGCTAATATCTGATATTCAGAAAGTATGTTTGGCTTAGCAATTAAATCATTAATATGCACGATATCTACTTTTCCTCCAACTCGCTCAAAAACAAACTTTGTTTCTTCTTCGCAATTCAGTCCGTAGCCGGACAATATTATAGCTTTTGGTTTTTT
>JBDRFV010000024.1:0-21853 GCA_043818335.1 Patescibacteria group bacterium | reverse complement strand
TCCAGAATTATAAGCTTCTTTGAATCTCTCTATTGTAAACGGACTATCTTCAAAACTACCAACTTCACGCAGTAAGAAATATCGCAAAGCATCTGTGCCGTATTCTGCAACAATATCATTTGGATTAATTACATTTCCTATTGACTTAGACATTTTTACACCACCGTCAGCTGTAATAAAGCCGTTTATTATTATTTGTTTTGAATTTGGCACACCAGCAGCCATGAGCATCGCTTGCCACATTGCAGACTGAAAACGCAAATTGTCTTTTCCGCAGTACTGCGTTGGCGTGCCGTTTATCCAATATTTTTCAAACAAATCTTCCCCTCCTGCCTGAGGAGGGGTGCCTGATAAGGCGGGGTGGTGGGAGTTGGGCCAACCCAAAGTAGAAATATAATTTACCAACGCATCAAACCAAACATACATGACATGTTTCTCGTCCCCCGGCACTGGAATTCCCCATGGCATTTTTTCTTTTAATCTTGAAATAGAAAAATCATGTAAGCCACGATCTACAAAAGCTTTGATTTCATTAAATCTAAAATCTGGAATTACAAAATCTGGATTTTTTTTATAAAGATCTTTCAGCTTTTCAGTAAATTCAGAATATTTGAAAAAGTAATTTTCTTCGTCTATTATTTCTAACTTTCTGCCTGGATGATCTGGGCATCCGCCATTTTCGTTTAATTCATGATCTTTCTTTTCAGCCTCGCAACCAACACAATATTTTGTCTGGTAATTTTTTTTATAAATAAAACCATTCTTATCACATCTTTTCCAAAATTCCTGCGCTGCTTCAATATGTTTTGGATCAGTTGTTCTAATAAAATGTAAAATACTTTCGTCTAAACCAAAAATTCTGACAGAATTTTTAAAATCTTCAAAACTTTTATCTACAAATCCTTTTGGTGTTAAATTCAAACTTTCTGCTTTTTCAAATATTTTTAAACCATGCTCATCTGTTCCCGTATTAAAATAAACATCAAAACCCAACAGCTTTTTATAACGCGCTATCACGTCTGCACGAATAAATTCTAAAGCATGACCCATGTGAAGTTCTGCGTTCACATATGGCAAAGTTGTTGTAATGTAAAAAGTTTTTGCTGTTTTTTCTTTACTCATTTTTATTTTTAGCAGAAAGTTTATTTTTTTCTATATCATTTAAAATTTCCATAAATAACATGGCGCCAGGAATTGCTAA
Organism: Patescibacteria group bacterium; assembly: GCA_043818335.1. Taxonomy (GTDB): domain Bacteria; phylum Patescibacteriota; class Minisyncoccia; order Phycocordibacterales; family UBA9973; genus UBA9973. The sequence continues at coordinate 20,652 of JBDRFV010000024.1, read as the reverse complement.
GATTAATCCCCAAAAACCACCTAATTCAAAGCCAACTAATACTGCAAGAATAATAACCAACGGTGAAAGGCCTGTAACACGCTTTATAATCAACGGAGCGAAGAGATAAACCTCAAATTGATGAATTATTAAGTAAGCTCCAGCAACCATTAATGCGCTTGAAAATCCACCAGATAAATAAGAAAATCCAACAGCCGGAATAAGAGCAACAATAATTCCGTAAGGAATTAATTCCATTAACCCAGCAATAATAGAAAGCATAAGCGCATATTCTATGCCAAGTAAAGACAAAACTAAATAAGTTAAAACAGCAATCAAAACTGCAAGTAGCATTTGTCCTTTCATCCAAAGTGCAATTTTTCTACTAACTCTTCGCCATAAATCTATCACATAATTTTCTTGTTTAGCTGGTAAAATTATTTTCAAAAAGTTTTCTATGCCATTTTCCTGAATAGAAAGATAAAAAGAAATAATTATTATTAAGACAAAGTTAACTATGCTACCGAAAGCAACAGAAAGTGTAGTAAAAAATCCACCAGAAAGATTTTTAATAAATGCTTCTGAAACTGAAAGCAAAGAAGAAACTGAAAATCCACCAGATAAATTACCAACTAAATCTTTAGCACCAGAAAAAGCTTCATCTTGAAAATAATTTAGAAAATCAACACCCGGTGCATAATGAGAAATAAAAATAGCAAAATTATAAACCTCTGTTATTAATAACGGTGCAAATAAATAAAACAAACCAGCTAAAACAGAAATTCCCATAACATATAAAATAACAACACCAAAAACTCTACCAATTTTTATTTTTTTAAATCTCCTAACTGCACCTTCAACAAAAGAAGCAATAACAATAGCAGTAAGCACTACCAAAACTAAATCTCTTAAAAACCAAACTAAAAACAAAGCTAAAACAACTAAAAAAAACCGAAAAATTGTTCCCGTTGAAATAGAAATACTAGAAATGTTTTTATTATCAAACATATAGATATAATATCACAAACTCAAAAAAATTCACCTCACCCCGCTTCGCTTCCCCTCTCCTTACTAAGGAGAGGGGTTAGGGGTGAGGTCTAGAATTTTAGAATCTTCAAGAATTTCTCTTCTTTTTTAAATGGCCCAATGAGCGCAAGATTTAATTTATTATTCTTGAATATCTCTTTCGCCAAATTCTGAATCTGCTCTGCTGTAACTTTTCTAACTTCTTCTGCCTTTTTGTCAGCTGAATCTATTTTTTTTCTTAATAATTCCTGACCACCGTGGAAATTAGCAATATCATCACTAGATTCAAGACTCAATTTCATATTACCAATCAGACATTCTTTTACTTTTTCTAGTTCTTCAGCACCAACTTTAATTTTAACTAACTTCCTGCATTCTTCTAAAACAGCTCCAATTACTTCTTCAACTCTTTTATTATCTACACCAGCAGAAATCTGAAACAATCCGTGATCAGTATAAGCATCGCTGTAAGCTCTAACATAATAACCAACTCCCATTTCTTCTCTTAATTTCTGAAATAATCTTGAACTCATACCTCCACCCAAAACTCCACCAAGCACAGAAAGCACAGCATTTTTTTTATTAAATATATCGAAAGTTCTAACAGCCAATACAAAATGCGTCTGATCAGTTTCTTTAAATTTTAATAAAACTTTTGGCTTATTCTGCTTTTCTTTTACTTTAATTTTCTGTGTTTTTCTTCTGTTTTTTATTTTTCCAAAAACTTTTCTTACTTCTGCCAAAACTTCTTTTTCATTAATTTTTCCTGCAACAACAAGTGTAGTAGCATTCGGCACATAATGCTCATTATGATACTGCACAAAATCTTTTCTTTTCATATTTAAAATATTTTTTTTCTCTCCGGCAATATTCCAACCAGCTGGCTGATTTCCATAAAGAAGTTCCATCAACATATCCTGCACATTTTTCATCGGCAAATCTTCATACATATTTATTTCTTCTATAATCACACCTTTTTCTCTCTGCATTTCTATTTCCGGAAAAGTAGAATTTAAATAAATATCAGAAACAACATCAAAAATTTTTTTAAAATGCTTCGCGCCAGATTTTGCATAATATCCTGTGTATTCTTGTCCTGTAAAAGCATTATACTGCGAACCAATAGAATCTAATTCTTTTGAAATATCTATAGCTTTCTGTCTTTTTGTTGTGCCTTTAAAACACATGTGTTCAAGAAAATGCGAAATTCCGTTTATTTTTTTCGTTTCATATTTTGATCCAGCTTCTACCAATACTAAAACAGTGACAGTCGGGTTGTCTTTCATTGGCACTGTTATTACTTTCAAACCGTTATTTAAAACTTTTTTAGAATATTTCATAGATTTAATTTTACACTTTTTCTGTCATTTTTTTATTAATTCAATCTAACGTCTTTTTTCTTTTGTCCAATCCTAATTTCTTTCATAATTAAATCGATAGTTTCCTGTAATGAATTTATTTCATCTAATTTTTCTTTTTTAATAGTTTTGTCTTCTTTTATTTTTTCTAATGCCTCTAGTCTCTTTTCTAGCAAAACAATAGCCTCGTCATTCACAGCCAATAAATCAATCTCTTTTGATTTCAACCTTGAAATTAAATCCAACCCAGAATCCTCATCAACCAATTTTAGTCTAACAAATTTGCTTATTAATCTAGCTAAAGAATCAGAATAAGAAACATATTGTTCTTCTGTTAGCTTTTTCAGTGGATTATTCGCTGATATACCTTCTTGCATATTATTAATTTAATTTATTTTTAATAAAATCGACATTTTGTAAAACTTTTTTTGAAAATTGCATAAATTATTATTAAAACCTATTGTGAATGAGATTCAATATAATTTTTTAAATCAAGAAATTCTTGGGGATCATTTTGAAGTTTTATTTTTTTACCATCATACTTAAACAAGATTGAATCCTTGTAGGCAAAAGCAACCATTTTCCCTTTTGAACTTTTTAAAAAAGTAAAATTATTTTTAAAATTTTCTTTTGGAATTTTTAAAAAAACTATTTTTTCATATTCAGGAGGAATAAATTTCATATCTAAAACACGCCATGGTGACCTAATTTTATTAACAGTTTTACTTCTTGATGAATCAACAGTTGTAGAAATTAATCCACCTAATAAACCAGCAAACAAAGGCCCTCTATTTGTAAGAGTTCCAACATCTTGAATAAAATTCAATGATAGTGGTATTAAATATAAAAATTTTTCTGTTACTAATATATCAAAAAGGGGTAAAGCGGAAACTCTCAACGCATCTACTCTTTCCCAATTTAAACTGTAAAACAAAACCTTCTCTTTCTCTTCTTCTTTTTCCTTAACAACTTCTTGATGATCATTAATAAAAAGAATTTTTTCACCACAAAATGAACAAAATTTAGAATCCTCTTCGATTTTATTTCCACAATTTTTACAAAACATATTTTTAATTTAATTTAATTTTAATAAAACTAATAAGTTTTGCTACTTTTATTCTCTCTTGATTTCCCGTATCTCTATCACGAACAGTGACAGTGTCATCTTCTAAAGTATCAAAATCAATAACTATGCAAAACGGTGTTCCAATTTCATCTTGTCTTCTATATCTTTTTCCAATATTGCCGTTATCATCCCAAATAATTCTTCCGAATTCTACTTTAAGTGGCGCAAAAACTTTTTCATTTGCATAATCAACTAATTCTTTTTTATTTTTAAGTAAAGGCGAAACTGCGCAAATCACAGGCGCGATATTTGGTTTCAGTTTAAGATAAACTCTTTTTTCTTTTTCACCTGCCCCGTCGGGAACTTGTTCTCCTTCGGGGTCTTCAGTATAAGCAGAAAGCAAAACCGCAAGCACAGCTCTGTCCACACCAAAAGTTGGTTCTATAACATGCGGCGTCATTTTTCCTCCATTCTCTTCATCAACATATTCAAGTCCATGATTTTTTAAATCAAAATCTGTTCTGTAAGCCAAACCAAAAAGTTCTTTCTGTCCAAACGGATATTCAAATTCAAAATCTGTAGTTCTTTTTGAATAATGCGCTAAATCTTCTTTTGGAATTTCAACATCGTGAACTTTATTCATATCTATACCAACTTCTTCAATCCATTCTGACATTTCATCTTTCCAATATTCAAAATATTTTTCCCAATCAGATTCTCTAACAAAATATTCTATTTCCATCTGTTCAAATTCACGCATTCTAAACAAAAAATCTCTAGGTGTGATTTCATTTCTGAAAGCTTTACCAATCTGCGCAATACCAAAAGGAAGTTTTGGATGAAATGCATCTACAGTATTTTTAAAATTAACAAAAATTCCCTGTGCAGTTTCTGGTCTCAAATATGAAATAGCAGCAGAATCATCTGACGCACCAATTTTTGTTTGAAACATCATATTAAATTGATGTGGCTCGTTTAATAAATTTTCACAATTAGTACAAAATTTACCAGTTTCCAACATTTCTTTTCCTGTATTTAAAGATTTTTTTGTTTTTGTTCTTTCAGGTATTTGATCCGCGCGAAATTTACTTTTACATTTTTTACACTCAACCATTGGATCAGCAAAATTTTCTACGTGCCCAGCTTTTTGCCAAACTTCTTGTCTCATTAAAATAGCGGCATCTAGTCCATACATGTCACGTCTTGAATCAACAAACTTTTTCCACCAAGAATTTTTTATATTATTTTTTAAAGCCAAACCAAAATGTCCCCAATCAAAAGTTCCTGCCAAACCACCATAAATCTCAGAACCTTGAAAAACAAAACCACGTCTTTTACACAAAGACACTATTTTTTCCATTAATTCACTTTCTCCTATTTTTTTTGAGTTTTTTGCTTCTTCTTCCATATCTACTATATTAACAGAAAAAGAGAAAAATATTAAATAAAAATTATTCTATAACGACTTCCCCGCCAGATGGGAAAGAAGCATCATTTGGAAGTCTTGTATTAAGAGAATTTTTATAAACTTTTATATCTAAATTAGTAAAATCATCATGACCGTATAAAGTTGTATTATTTATAAGAATTGGAACGGTACCAATCTGAGAAAGTGACGGCGTAAAAGCAATCTGAAAAGCAACTTCTCTACCTTCCTGTGAAATACCAGAACCTCTTGGAATTGATCCAACATTCCAAACTAATTCTCTAGTTGAACTATTAAAAGTTACATCTTCAGATGGAGGAGAAATATTTCCAACAAAACGAGCCCAAAGGGGAAGAGAAGATTTAATTTGAACTTTTGAAAGATTATTAGAAGTATTTGAAATAGCCCAAACAACTGTATAAGTTGTCTCTTGATCTATTTTCGGAGGAATTGATCCAGTATTTGGAAAAGGTCCAGAAAAATATAAAATTTTATTTGCAAAACCAACATCAGAAGTAACTTTAATAACTTTCGATTCTGAATTAACTAATTTTTGACTTGCATTTCCTTCTAACGGCTGTTTACCACTTATTGAAATATCTATAGTAAAAGATGGATTTGAAATTATTCCACCAACCGAAGAGAAAAGAGGCAAAGTATTTAACGAAAAAGAAACAGATCCAGACTCTCCTGGATTTACTTCAGCAAAAGAATACTGTGTATTTTTATTCCAACTAATAGTATCACTTGAAGATTCATAAAATCCAGATTGCGCACTAATACTTTTTCTATTTACTACGTTTCCAGAAATTTTTGCCGTAATTTCTAAATCATTTACTTTAGTATTTAAATTATTTGTCCAACCAATCTGTGCATTAATTAAATCTTTAGAATTAACAGCATACTCTCTTTCATATATATTATTAATAAAAAGTTTTGCTTCGATAAAAGGTTTTTTAATTAAAACAGAATGACTAAGAGAATTAAATATTATACCGATTAAAGATTTATCTGAACTAGACTGAGAACCACTGAAAATATGAAAAATCTTTTCTTCTCCATCAAAAACATCCGTCATTTTACCAGATATTGCAATTACTCTTTCAACTCCAGGCGCAATGTCACCCAAAGTCCAAACATTATTTCCAAAAGCAGTAGCTGGAATAGCTGAATCAAATTCAAAACCAATTGGATAATCAACTTTCATTAAAATATTAGACGCCGAACTAGTGGCATTTAAACTAACTTTAACTTTAAATGTTACATCCTGTCCTGGACTTGCTTCATTTGGAGCTTCAATTGAAAGATTGATCGGTGCAGAACTTATAGATACTTCATAAATTTTCTCTTTAACAAAAATAGAATTAGAACCTTCGATTCTGTATTCCAGAGAAATCTTAATCGGTCGAATGCTACCTTGTTCTCCAAAAATCACAACTTTTACATTTTCACTTCTAATTCCACCAGCAGATATTGTACCGAGAGATTCACGAATTCTTTCTGTATCTTTTGTCAAATCCCCAGAAGAATTTTTTGGGTATTCTATAAGCAAGTCAGCAAGTAATAAATCAGAATTATTTTTATTGGTAATTTCAATTTGCAAAGGCAATTCTTCACCACCAGCAGTAAATGCATTTCCAAGCACAACAACATCAATGTTATTATTCGAAACAGTATTACCACCAATAAAAACCATATAACCAGCATATGCCAACGCTAAAACAAAAAAGAAAATAGCAAATACAAAAAATTTCTTAAATACAGAATTCTTAGTCAATATTTTTTCAGTCAAAACAACTCTTTTAGTATTAAAATTTTCCCAAGCCACAGGAATATCTTTTTCCAATCTATTACTAAAACGAGTAATATGCTCAACTTGAGATTTATAGTCTTTACTAAAAAGCTTATTCTTTAATCTTTCTATTCCACTTATTTTATCTCTATCTTCTAATGACATCTTTTAATTATAACCTTTTTTTAAGCTATTTTACAAATGGCTCTCTCTTAATGCCTTATTTATTTCAGATAGAATTTTATTTCTATTTTTAGACACTTTAAATATAACATCTTGCTCAAACGGAGATTTAACAATATTATCTACTTCATCATTTCCACCGATATAACCTAAATTATGCAAAACACGCAAAACAATTATCATTTCTACATTTCTTAACTCTTCAACAGTTTCACATTTTTCTAAAATAAATAAACCGTTTAACAAATCATCAAACAGTACTGCATTTACTTCTTCCCCAGCTAATAATCTTTTTAATAATCTAGAAATATTAAAAAAAACTTCCAAAGCCTCAGATCTCTTAGAAATTTCTTCTAGTTTATTAGTTTTAGAAGCGCTGGTTATACGCCAAAAATCTTTGCCTTTTACAAAATCTATTTTCACATAACTAAAATCTTGCAACACAAATCTAAGTTTAGAAGAAATTTTTCTAACTCCCTGCGCAGAAGCATAAACCATTCCCAAATCACGCGTAAAAACAGAATAATATTTTCCTGCTTCGCCAAAATTCTGACTTCCCAAAATTATTCCTTCTGTGTGATATATATGGTGCATTAAGATAAAATCTTTTTTATAAGTTCCAACGCTTTTGGAAATTCATAAACAATGGGCTCAGACAAAATAAAGAAATGCCCACCCTCGTCAACTTTTGCTAATTCACAATCCAAACCTTTAGAAATTTTCTCCGCGTGATAAAAAGGCACAGCTGGATCGTCAACACTATGTAAAACAATAAATTTCTCCGCTTTATTTTTTACATTCTCCAAATTAATACTTGGTGAAAAAAAAGAATCAATTGTTCTATAAACACTTTCTTTTTTTTCTGAATCTAAAGGCTCAATTACACCTGAAATCAAAAGAGCTCCAGAAATTTTTTTGTCTAAATTATTCTGCTCAAAATATTTCAAAACAGCCGATACACCTAAGCTGTGTCCAACTAAATATATTTCATCATCAGGTGCATTATCTACTGCATGTTTTATTTCTTCAATCCATTTTGAAACAACTGGTTTTTTTGAATCTGGCATAGGCAAAGCACAAGCAAATATTTTTTCTTTTGCTAATTCTTTCATTAACCATGAAATCCAACCACCATTTGGTATGCCACCAAAACCATGCACAATAAATACTTTTTTCATATTCTTTATTTTACCACAAACCAAAACACCGTGCTTTTGCACGGTGTTTTAAAACTTTCTATTAATTCAACAAATCTTCAGGATCATGTAAGACTTTTCTAATTTCCCCCCGATTGGTTCTCTCCATTATAGATTTTCGTTTTTTAAGTGTTTTTAAATTTTCCTTTTCTTCACCAGTATTCCTTGTTGCTTTTCTGTAAGATCCATAATAATTAGAAGCATTTGCCGTAAAATCTTTAGACATCGAAAGAGAACCTACTTGTATGTCTCCAACTTTTTTTGCAAAACGCTTTCCTTTTCTAAAACTTCCAACAGACAAGTCATCGTCTTTTTTTTCTTCAGGTATTATTCCAATTTCAGTTTGATCTAAAGTTGTTTCATTTTTTTCTTCTTCATTTATTGGTAATTCTCCTTCAGCGTGAACATGAGCAGCTCCATCATGACGATAATATTCTATTTCTTTTAATTCTTCTGGAATTGCTTTTTTTGTTACATTTGTTACGCTAGCAACTTTTTTACTTTTTTCTTCATCATAATAATCTTTTGGTTTGCCTCTAAATATATTTCCAAACATAGTTTTATTATATTACATTAATAATTATTTTTGAATAGTAATTTTGAAGCTCAAATTGTCTATTTTTATCTCCCTAAACGCTTCTTTAGAAGCGTCGGGCGATCCAGCGAAGCTGGATTTAGCCTCTCCTGCATTTCCTGCAAAGCTTAATTCCCTTGCATTTACAGTCTTTAACAACTCATCTTTAAACTTATTCACTAAATTCTGACCATTCTGATCTGTTTCTATACTTAACACAACAACATCACTAGAAATTAATCCTGCTTTCTTTCGCATATCTTGAATAGCACGAATTAATTCTCGCAAATTTCCTTCTTCTTTCAATTCAGCATTTATTTCTATATCAAGTACAACTTCTGTTTCAATATTCTTATCTTCAAAAATTTCTCTTACATTTATTTCATCTTTTATTAATTCAGTATATTCTGAATTTAAATTATAATTTTTTACTGACAACTTACTCAACGGCTGACGAACCGGAATTCCAACTTTCTGTCTTGTTTGCAAACCAAGCGTAACAATTTCTCGAGTTCTTTCCATCTCTGAAATGACTCGAGACCTCTCCCCAACCCCTCTCCTTAGTAAGGAGAGGGGCCAAGGGGTGAGGTGAATTTTGGGCCAACTTGCAAGATGCACGGACTCTTCATCTTTTTCTGTTTTAAATTTCTGCCAAATATCTTCCGCAGAAAATGGCGCAAACGGTGCCATCAATTTAGAAAGATTTTTCAAAACATAATACAAAGTTCTTTTAGCGTCATTGCCATCCTGCGTCCGTCCGTAGCCTTGTGCGGAGGAGGATTTAATTCTTTCTCTTGATCTTCTCAAATACCAAGTAGATAAATCATCAATAAATTCTCTTGTAGCACGAACTGGCTCAAGTAATTTATAATTATCTAACTGCTCTGTAGAATTTTTTATCAATTCTTCTAATCTTGCAATAATCCATTTATCTAAAATATTTCCTGAAGCAACATATTTTTTAGATTCTAAACTTTTATCTCTATATAATTCATAAAAAGTTATTACGTTATATAAAAGATTAAAAACTTTATTATGCAATTCAGAAACTGTTTTTTCATCAAAATTTTTCGACTCACCTGGCTGATTCACTGCATACATCCAAAGTCTTAAAGTATCAACGCCATATTTTTCTATCATTTCAGCTGGGTCAATAACGTTACCTAAAGATTTAGACATTTTCTTTCCTTTCGCATCAAGCAAATGTCCAAGGCAAATTACATTTTTGAAAGCTTTTCCTTTTCCCATCAAAACTCCAACTGCATGCAAAGTGTAAAACCAACCTCTAGTCTGATCAATAGCTTCAGAAATAAAATCAGCCGGATATTGCAACTTATTAATTTTTGCCCTCCCTTTGGGAGGGATGGGGTAGGCTTCAAACGGATAATGATCTTGTGAGAACGGCATTGTTCCAGAATCTAACCAAACATCCATAACTTCTTTTGTTCTAATCAATTTTCCGCCACAATCACAAACTAATTCTACTTCATCAATAAACGGCTTATGTAAATCTAACTCATAATTTTCATTATGAGGAAGTGGTGTAAAATTAAATTCTCTTATTTCTGCATTATTAAGAGGAATAAGTAAATCCATTTTTTTAGATAATTCACTAAGTGTCAATCCTTTTAATACAAAATCTAAAGCCTGAGTTGCTGTAGCATGACCGCAAATAAAAATATTTTTATTAGAATATTTTGATTCTAAGTCATAAATAAAATCACCCATTCTTTTTATGGTCTGAGCAAAATTTTCCCCATCTGGAAAAATCTGTTCAGGATTTTTTAAATAATCTTCTGTATAATATTTTTCAAGAATAGTCCATTCTTTTCCGTCAAAAAAAGAACTCGGTTCCCATTCTTTCGCACGATCATCATAAATAACTTTTTCCATTGGAAAACCAATTTGCTCACAAGCTATTTTTGTTGTTTGCCTTGTTCTTTCATAAGGAGAAGAAATAAACACGTCTACTCTTTCTTTGAAATTTTTTGCACTTTCAAACGCTTGCTCTTTACCTTTTTCAGTTAAGTTAGAATCGTCAGCAACTTTTTTATTATATATTTTAGGCTTAAGATTATTTTCTGCTTCCCCATGCCTCATTACAAAATATTTATTCCCAGATTTTTTTGCTTTATCTTTTAAATCTTGAACACTACCAATTACTTCTATCTTTTCACATTTGTCACAATGCCAAACAGGAAGCGGACTTCCCCAATATCTCTCACGAGAAATCGCCCAATCTTTTATTTCACGCAACCATTCACCAAATCTTCCTTCTTTAATATGTTCCGGCTCCCAATTTATTTCTTTATTTTCTGAAATTAATTTATTTTTTATTTTTGGATCAGACATTCTGATATACCAAGAATCTCGCGCGTAATAAATCAACGCAGTTTTACATCTCCAACAATGCGGATAACTGTGTTCGTATTTTTCTTTTTTAAATAATAAATTTCTGTGCGCTAAATCTTTTATAATATCTACAGCAACTTCTTCATCTCGAACAAATCTATTTTCTAAAAATCCAGTTCCAGATAAAAACTTTCCGTCTAAACCAACAAGATGATGTTTCGGCAAACCAATTTCAGTTCCCAAAACAAAATCATCTTGTCCGTACATTACAGCCGTGTGCACAACACCAGTTCCATCTTCAGTAGTAACAAAATTAGCTGGATAAATTTTATAGGCTTTTTCTAATTTTTCTTTTTCACTTCCAGAAATATTATCTTTCAAAAATAAGTATAAAGGCTCGTATTCTAAACCAATTAAATCTTTACCTTTTATTTCTTCTAAAATTTCATATTCGCCTTCTATTAGAGACAATCTAGCTTTCGCTAAAATCAAAATATTATCTTCTTTTTTAATTTTCACGTAATCAATTTTTTTCCCAACTGCCAAAGCAACATTTCCTGGCAAAGTCCACGGCGTTGTTGTCCATGCAAGAATAAAAGTATTAGCCCCTCCCAAACCCTCCCCAAAGGGAAGGGCTTCCTTTTTTTCTCCCCTTCCTTGGGAAGGGGCTGGGGGTAGGCTTTTTAATTTAAATTTCACATACACAGACAAATCTTTCACATCTTCATAACCTTGTGCTAATTCGTGAGAAGAAAGTCCGGTTCCACAACGTGGACACCATGGCACAACTTTATAATCTTTAAATAACAAATTTTGTTTATTTACTTCTTTAATTACATTCCAAACTGATTCTACGTAATCATTATGATAAGTTACATACGGATTTTCTTGATCAAGCCAAAAACCAATTCGTTCTGTAAATTTATTCCAGTATTCTAAATATTCCCAAACAGATTTTTTACATTCATGATTAAATTTCGCAATTCCAAATTCTTCAATTTCTTTTTTTGATTTTAAACCAAGAGCTTTTTCTACCTGAAGCTCAACTGGCAAACCATGTGTATCCCAGCCACCTTTTCTTCGCACGTAATATCCTTGCATTGTTTTATAGCGAGGTATGACATCTTTAAAAGCTCGCGCTTCAAGATGGTGAATTCCAGGTTTTCCGTTTGCAGTTGGTGGACCTTCATAAAAAACAAAATCTTTTTTGCCTTTATTTTTATCTAAACTTTTTTTAAAAATTTGTTTTTCTTTCCAAAAAGCTAAAATTCGTTCTTCACGCAAAGCTGATTCTGATTTTTTCACATCTTTATCCATATAAGTAAAATTCTAGCAAAAAAATTGCTTTTTTCCTAGATTAGTTTATGCTTTAAATGAAGTTAAGTCCTGCTTTTTAGGGCTTAATAATTTTTGTTATTTTTCATGGTCAGCTCGTTTCTTTTGTTCTTTCTTCACGAGCTGAGAATTGTTTAGGGTTAATCCCCTCCAGTAAAATCGGAGGGGATTTTTTATTTATTTACATTTTTACTGGAATCGAATCCTAATTTCTATCTAAATAATAAAAGAAATGCTGTTATCACATTAGCAAGGAAAAATTGTTTTTGTGTATTCTCGCTTATAAGTTGTCCATCACTTGAAGGAGGTTCCACCATCGGTTGTTGCTCCTGCATAAATTGTTGTTCCATAGGTTGTTCCATCATTGGTTGTTGACCATAAAAACCTTCTGGGCCAGGTTTCATATTTAGACCACCATCAGGACCATATTGTATATCATTAGTCTGATTTAGGTCCATTTTTTGTTCCATCATTAACTGTTGGTCTTGTGGAAATTGTTGCACATTTTGTTGAATTTGTTGAATATATTGACCTGTTTGTTGATCTATTTGTTTTTGCATTTCTATTTGTGATTGTGACATCATTGGCTGTTGATCACCACCCATACCCATACCCATACCTGGCGCAACAAATTGTTCACCGCCTGCAGAATTAAAATTGCCACATTGATCAGGATTAGATTTACAAAAAGCATCACATTCTTCAGGGCTTTTGCATCCTCCGGGTCCGGCTTGTTGCGACATCATTTGTTCGCCAGGATTTATCATTCCTGGACTGGGCTGAAATTTTTGGCACTCTTCGGGATTAGACTCGCAATATTGTTGGCATTCTTCTTGTGTTTTACAGCCACCAGGTCCTGCTTGTCCAGCTGGCGGTATCATTCCACCAGCACCTGGTTCTCCTGGATTAGGAGGACCCATTTTTTCAAAACAATTTTTCATCTTATCTCCAATTTCTTTTGGAGGCATAATCTCACCGCTTTTAAATTTTTCTACTTGCTCGCTCCCAATAAATTCTTTCAAACACGTTTCAACTACTGGCGGAAGATTGTTAAATGTTTGTTTGAAATTTGCTTTGTTTTGCTCCATCTTTTGAATTTCTTCCGGTGGAATCATTCCATTCTCAACTCCAAATTTAAAACACTCTTCTTGATTATCTTGGCAAAAAACATCGCATGCTTCTTTACCTATGCAACCGCCTGGACCTTTTCCTCTTGTTTTCTTCGCCATCTCGGCTTGTTTCTCATCCATCATTCCGGCTGCCACGGAAAAATTTATGCATTCATCCATATGCTCTTCGCTCTGACAAAAAGCATCACATTCTTCTTTGCCTTTGCAATTCGGTGGTTTTACGCCTTTTTTAATTGCCTGTAGCATTTTTTGAGAATTTTCTTTTTCTTGATCGCTCATCATTCCGGCTTCCATGGCGAAATTCATGCAAATTTCCATATTGTCGGGATTACCACAATATTCATCACAAGCATCCTTTCCATTACAAGGAGGTGGCTTAATTCCCCTTTTTAAAGCAGACAACATTTTTTGAGCATTTTCAAGTTCTTCGCCTTGAATAAATCCCGCCTCAACTCCGAAATTAATGCATTCCTCCATATGGTTTGCTTCTTCGCAATAAGTATCGCACTCGTTTTTATTTCCACATGCCGGCGGTTTTACACCTCTTTTAATAGCAGCTTGAACTTTTTTAGCTTGTTCCAGTTCATTTGCAGACATTAAATTATTTTTTTCGGCAAAAGAAACACATTCATCCATATTATCCATGTCATCGCAATAAATGTCGCATTTATCTTTGCCATCGCATCCGCCGGGACCTTTCATCTCTTTGCCGGTAAAGTTCTTGGCTATTTTTATTTCTTCTTCTGACATTAAATTATTTTTTTCGGCAAAAGAAAGACATGAATCTATGTTCTCTGTTTTGTCACAATAAATTTTACACTCGTTTTCATTAGCACAATTACTCAATTCTTTAACTGGATATTGAACATCTTTAACTAAAGACTTAACAACATCTTGAGCCATAACACTACCAATAACAAATGCAAAAAATATCGCCCCAATTCCTAAAACTACAAAATTAAATAAGTATTTTTTCATATTTTTATTCAAAAGGATTAGTTTTTATATCTTTAAACGGATTAGTTTTATCAACTGGATTAATCTCAGGTTTGTTTTCTAAAGGGTTAGTATTTATTCCTGGCAAAACTCCCTGCGTTGCGCTGTCAGTTATTTTCTGAGCGGACTTTTCAGCATCTTCTATGGCCTTAATTTCAGAAGATACTTTTATATTTTTTTCCCAGTAGAAATAACCTCCGATTCCTAATCCGATTATTACCACGACTATATTAAATATTAAAATTGATTTTTTCATAATTATTTTTTAATTTTTTATAAAACGACCTTATCTTAATAAAAACACTATATAAACAATTATAACAAAAAGTTGTCTTTTTACTACATTTTTACTGGAATCTGAATTCCGAGAAGATTAAGAGCATTTTTTGTTGTCTGAAAGAAAGCTTTCACTAAGTCCAAATGATATCCTGCAAATCTATTTTCTTCATCTAAAATTTTAGTATTTGCATAAAAATTATTAAACTCGCTAGAAATTTGAACTAAATAACTTGCAATATGATGAGCAGTAAATTCTTCAGATGATCTTTCTACCAATTCTGGAAATCTATAGAGCATTCTTTCTAAATTTATAATTTCTTCTGGAATTTCTTTTTTATCATGTAAAGATAAACCTACAGAATTTTCAACAATAGAATTTGCGCGAACTGCAGTATATTGCAAATATGCGCCTGAATCTCCTTTTATATTTAAAATTTCTTCCCAATTAAAAACTATATCTTTTAAACTATCTCTTTTTAAATCATTAAATTTCAAAGCACCAAGAGCAACCATTTCTCTTGTTTCTGGATTTATTTCTCCAGCTCTTTTTTCTGCCTCTTTTATAATGTCATCAAGCCAAATAGCATTTCCTTTTCGTGTGCTCATTTTTCCATCTAAAAATCTATACAAACCATGAGCAACATGAATTCTCTGATCTTTTTTAAAATAACCAAGCATTTCTTCTGCTTCAAAAATTTGTCTAAAATATTCAGTCTGCTCAGAACCAACTTCGTTTATTATTTTTATATCATCTCCATAAATTTTCTTTCTCCATTTATCAGTAGCTAAATCTCTCAAACCATATAAAGAAGAACCATCTTTTTTTAATAACAAAAGCGGTGAAAGTTTTTTTTCTTCTGGAAATTCTATTATAAAAGCGCCCTCGCTTTCTTTTCCAATATTTTTCTGTTTCACGTCATCTAAAACTTCTTTCATTTTATCTTCAAAAAAACTTTCGCCATTTGTACTGTCAAACTGAGAAACGTTAAGTTTAAAATAAATCCTCTCAAATTCTTTTTTAGATAATTCAACACATTTTTTCCAAATATTTATATATTCTTCATCTTTTTGCTCAAGTTTTTTAAATGAAGCACGTGCCTCATCTTCTAACTCAGGATTTTTTTCTGCCTCTTCGTGAAACTTTATATATAGTTCAGATAGTAATTTAATAGCATTTTCACTTTTTTCTATTTGCTTAATATCTCCCCACTTATTAATAGCAACCATTAATTTTCCAAACTGTGTTCCCCAATCACCAATATGATTATCTCTTATTACTTCAAAACCAGAAAAAATTAAAATATTAGAAATAGCATCGCCAATAATAGTTGATCTTAAATGCCCAACAGTAAACGGTTTTGCAATATTTGGTGAAGAATATTCTACTATTATCTTTTTTTTATCACCCAATTCATTCTTCCCCCAATCTTCTTTTTCTTTTAAAATCTTCTCTGTCTGTTCTACAAAAAATTTCTTATCTAAATAGAAATTTATAAAACCATTTCCAGCAACCTGTATATCTTCAACATAATGCCTACTATTATCTTCTAATATTTTTTCTACTATTTTTTGAGCTAAATCTTTTGGTTTTTGTTTTTCTTTTTTTGCCAAAACCATTGCAACATTAGTAGAATAATCTCCATTATCAAAATTCTCTGGATGCTCAACAACAAAATCAACTTTTTCCAAATTAAGATTTTCAAGTGCTTCTATAATTAAATTATTTATTTCTGTTTTTATATTCATATTTATCTTATTTTTTACCACTAGAACCATGTTTTTTATCTCCTCGATGTGATTCACTTAACTCTTCAGCTTCTTCTAATTCTGCAATTACAACTGGATAAATAACAAGCTGTGCAACTTTATCGCCTTCTTCAAAAGTATAAGGTTTATCAGATAAATTTACTAGCTTAGTACTATATTCTCCACGATAACCAGCATCAAAAACCCCACCCATTTGCGTAAAACCAGCCATAGCAAGACTTCCTTTATCTTTTATAATAGCAGCATGACCTTCTGGAAATTCTAAAGCAAAACCATGCCAAAACAAATAACTTTCACCTGGATTTACAGTAACAGTTTCTAAACAATACAAATCCATACCAACATCTCCAGGATAAGCATAGTTTGGTAATTTTGCATTTTCTTTTAGTTTTTTAACTTTGATTTTCATTTATTTTTTCCCTCGGCCATAGCCTACGGGCGAGGCTTTAAAACTTTTGTAACTTTTGCATAAACTAATTCATGAATACTTTCTCGAGATAAAATTTGTCCTTTTTCAGAACAATTAATTTTTATCCAATTTTTTTGAGTTTTTGCTAACCACAAAGCACTTTTAATAGAATTTTCAAGATGAGATCTATCACTCTCTGCGACATCTTTATTCTTTTTCAAATATGCTCTTTTCATTTGACTACTTTCTCTATTCTTAAGAAGTTTCAATACAATTTCAATAGGCAAACTTAAATAAAAAGTAACATCTGGTCTTGGAATTCCAAAAACTTCATATTCCATTTGATCTAGCCATTTCAAAAAATCATTTCGTCTTTTCGCATCTTTAGTTTTTCCGCCTTGATGAATCTGATTAGCAGAAACATATCTATTTGCAATTACAATATATCCTTTTTTTAACCAATCTCGCATTTCATCACTAGATTCCCATCTATCAGCTGCATACAAAACAGAAGCAATTTTCGGATGCACATTCAGAAAATTATAATACTGCTCTGACAAACAATGTCCAATAAAAGCTCCAAAAAAGTTTTTGTAATATTCTGGAAAATCTACAACTTTTACTTTTTTCCCGTCTTTCTTTAAGTGCTTAGTCAAAAGCGCAACCTGTGTTGCTTTTCCACTTCCGTCTGTTCCGTCTATAACTATCAATTTTCCTTTATATTTTTTTTGTTTTTTATTCTTTGTCATTAATTATTTTTTATTTTTAATTAAAAGATCACTATATGAATTATTTACTAAATCTTTCTTACTTATTCTAAATAATTTTAAATAAAAATTACACTGTTCTAATAATTTTTTTTCACTAAAATTACCTTTTTTATCTATAGCTTCTATCTCAACAAAAGTTCCAAGATTTTTAACTTTGTCTAAATGAAATTTAACGTTTTTTATAAAAAATATTTCTCTATGTTTATCTACTACGATTAATTTCCCAAGAGAAGCTTCAAGAATCTTTTTTAAAGAACTTTTTGGATTATTTTTTAATAAAATAACTTCAGATTTTTTTGGACCTTTTTTATTTTCTCTATTATAAAAAATTAAATCATTTTCTATATTTCCTTCTCTTAATTTCAATCTTCCATTATTTATTTTAAAATAAGTATCAATTTGATGATCTATTCCTTTAAAATCCGCTTTCTGTGAAATTAAAATTTTTCTAATTTTTTTAAAATCAGAACATTTAGCTTTTATTTCTATGTTTTTGTGATCTTTTTTATTCTTTGTCATAATAATTTTTTCCTGATTTATAAGAATCAATTAAAACTTCAGTGGGATAAAAAAGTGGTGAAGGTAAATTTTCTAAATCAAACCAATTCCATTCTCCAATTTTTTCATTAAAAAGAGATCTAGGTTCACCACTTTCCCATTCTGCAGTAAAATTAACTAAAACATAATGATGACCTTTGTGTTTTTCCATATTAGTAACACATGAGAATTTTATATTTTTTATATTTACTCCAGCTTCTTCCAATGTTTCTCTAGTTAATGCTTTAAAAAAGGATTCTCCTAATTCAATTTTACCACCAGGAAAAGAATACTCCCCCGCACCATGAGTTGCGGTATCTCTTCTTTTCCCCATTAAAATTTTTCCGTTTTTAAAAACCATTACACCAACGGCACCCCTTGGTCTTTTATCTTTTTTCTTTTTTTTAAAAAGTTTTTTAAACATTATTTTCTCAAAACCTGATTAATTTTATTCGCAATTTTAATAAAATCTTTTTCTTTTTTACCTCTTGTAGTTTCAGCGCAAGTGCCAAGTCTTATTCCTGACGGATCCATTGGCTTTCTTGTATCTCCCGGTATTGTATTCATATTGCAAATTATTCCAGCTTTTTCTAATTTTTCTCCCGCTTCTTTTCCTGAAATTCCTTTTCCGTCCATCCAAGTATCTACAAGAATCAAATGCGAATCCGTTCCGCCAGAAATAATATGCCAACCAAGTTTTGTTAATTCTTCTGCTAAAACTTTTGCATTTTTTACAACTTGCTTTGCATATTTTTTGAAAGCTGGTGTCATCGCTTCTTTCAAAGCAACAGCAACTGCGCCAATATTATTTTCATGTGGCCCACCAAACAATCCCGGAATAATTGCTTTATCTATTTTTTTATCAAATTCTCGCCTTTGCCCGAGCGAAGCTTTAGGGTCGTCTTTTTTTACAAAAATAATCGCCTGTCGTGGTCCGCGCAAACTTTTGTGCGTAGTTGTCATCACAACATCTGCATATTTAAATGGCGATGGATAAACTCCACCAGCAACAAGCCCAGCAAAATGCGACATGTCTACATGAAGCAACGCGCCACAAGCATCAGCAATTTCTCTAAATTTTTTAAAATCAACAAATCTTGGATAAGCAGTGAAACCACAAACTATTAAGTTTGGTTTTTCTTGAATTGCTAATTGTTTTATTTTTTCATAATCAATAACTTCTGTCTGTGCACCAACTTCATATTGAACTGATTTCCAAATCTTTCCTGTCATCGAAGCTGGATAACCGTGAGTTAAATGCCCGCCAGAAGATAATTTCATTCCCATTATTTTTCCTTGCCCGACACCAGTTTTAGGGTCACCCATTGGAACCAATGCAGTATAAATTGCAAAATTCGCTGGACTTCCAGAAAGTGGTTGCACATTTGCATGCCATTCTGTATTTTTTAACTTAAATAGCTTTAACGCACGTTCAATACATAAATTTTCAACTTTATCTATAATTTTATTTCCACCATAATATCTTCTGCCCGGATAACCTTCTGCGTATTTATTAGTCAGTTCAGAACCAAGAGCAGATAAAACATCTTTTGATACATAATTCTCAGACGCTATTAGATTAATCACGCTTTTCTGTCTTTTCGCTTCTTCTTTTATTAACTTCTCTATTAGTTTATCTTGCATGGCTCTATTTTATCACATTTTATTTCTATTTGCCCAAGCTCATCTGTTCTAAAAATATCTACACCAAAATTAGTTAAAAGACTTAAAATTTCTTGTTTTGGATGATCATATTTATTATTTAAACCAACTGAAATAACTGCATAATCAGGATCTACAGCTTTTAGAAAATTAGAACTAGTAGAAGTTTTTGAACCATGATGACCAACTTTTAAAATATCACTCTGTAAACTTTCTGCTGAATTTTCTGACAAAATAATCTTTTCAGAATCAAAATTTGCATCACCAGTTAACATAATAGAATTTTCGCCATAAGTTAAACGCATAACAATAGAACTATCATTAGTTTTCCAAGTAAAAACATTTCTATCTGGAAATAAAATATCAATATAAACGCCATCACCTAAATCTAACTGTGTACCTTTTCGCGCTAAAAAATTCTGAATATTTTGATTTTTAATTTCTTCATGAAAACTATTAAAAGTTTGATTATTAACCAAAACTCCAGATTCAAAAACATAATTAACAGAATAATTTTTTAAAACATCTACCGCGCCACCGATGTGATCTTGATCTGGATGTGTAATAAATAAAATATCTAAACTTCTATCTGTCGGCGACATAACTTTTGCCAACTGACCTAAAATTTTTCCCGGTGGACCAGTATCAACCAAAACCTGCGTTCCAGTTGGTGATTCTATTAAAATAGCATCGCCTTGACCAACGTCTAATACATAAACAGTCAAAAGTTTTTCAGAACTTTTTTGATATTCAGTCCAAAAAAGAATTGCAACAAAAGCTAACAGTATTAAAAATAAAGTAAATAAATAATTCTT
>JBDRFV010000023.1:0-6081 GCA_043818335.1 Patescibacteria group bacterium | reverse complement strand
TTGCCAGAAGTTAGAAGAAATAGATATAAAACAGATTTTGGAATAAAAGATGAAGATATAGAAAGTTATATTAATGATTTTGAATTGGGTGCTTGGTTTGAAAAAGTTGCTGAGATTTTGAAAGATAAACCTGCCCGCAGTGCTTTCAGCACAGCTGATGCAGGCGGGGATAAAATTAAGACAGCTTCTAATTATATAACTTCTGATCTTGTTGGTTTATTAAAAAATTCACCTCTCCCCAACCCTCTCCTTAGTAAGGAGAGGGCGAAGGGTGAGGTTCCCAGCGCGCAAAATTTTGCTGAGCTTATCAATATGTTGAGTGAAAATAAAATTTCTTCACGTGTTGCAAAAGATATTTTGGCGATGATTGTTTTGAATGACGAATCTCCGATGAAAATTGCTACTGAGAAAGATTTGATCCAGAAAAATGATGAAAGTGCGATAAAAAGTATTGTTGAAAAAATAATTGCAGAAAATCCTGAAGTTGTGGCTACGTATAAAGCTGGAAAAGAAAACGCCATTATGTCACTCGTTGGAAAAGTAATAAAAGAAAGCAAAGGAAGCGCAAATCCGCAGATGGTTATTAAGTTGCTAAAAGAATTACTTAAATAAAATTGACTTTTAAATAAAATATAGTATAATAAATTTAGATTAAATCCTTGCGTGTATGCGCAAGTGGCTCGAAAGAGTAACGGGTAGACTTTCTTCCTAAAATAGAAAGTATTCTTTTAAATAAAAGTTTATGAAAATTGGTAAAAAAATAAAAGAAATCCGGAAGATTAAGAAAATGGATCAAAGTACACTTGCCACAAATTGTGGTATCTCACGGACTTATCTGTCCCAGATAGAAAACGGTAAGAGAAATCCGAATATTTCTATCTTAGAAAAGATTTGTAATGGTTTGGGTGTTCCTTTTCAGGTTATTTGTTTTTTATCTATTGATATTGGTGATGTTCCTAAGGAAAAACAATTAGCCTACAAAAAATTGAATTTTCCAATGACAGCTTTAATTAAAGCTGTATTTATACCAGAACTATAAGTAGAAAGGAGTCTGCGGACTCCTTTTTTATTTTGGTTATTTTTGATATGTGTTAAAATTAAAACATGAAAACTTTACGTGAATATATAAAAGAAGCAGAAGAGAAAAAGATTGCGATTGGGCATTTTAATATTTCAAATCTTGAAGCTTTGCATGGAATTTATAATGCAGCGAAAAAATTGAACGTGCCGGTGATTATTGGTTTGTCTGAGGGCGAAGAAGAATTCGTTGGAAAAGAAGAAGCTGTTGTTTTAATAAAAGAAATTCGTGAAAAAGACAATTATCCAATATTTTTAAATGCTGATCATCATTATAGTTTTGAATCTGTGAAAGCTGTTTTGGATGCTGGTTTTGATTCTGCAATAATAGACGCAGTTAAATTAAGTTTTGAGGAAAATGTTGTACTTACAAAAAAGTGCGTAGATTATGCGAAAGAACTTTCACAAAAAGAAAATAGGGATATTTTAATAGAAGCTGAACTTGGATTTATTGGAACTTCTAGTAAATTACTTGAAGAAATTCCAGAAGGTGTTTCTGAACTTACTATGACGAAACCAGAAGATGCGAAAAGTTTTGTAGAAAAAACTGGAATAGATTTGCTTGCGCCGTCTGTTGGAAATGTTCATGGATTAGTAAAAACTGGAAATCCCAAATTAGACATAGAAAGAATAAAAAATATTAGAGAAACTGCTGGCGTGTCGTTGGTTTTACACGGCGGTTCTGGAATTTCTGATCAGGATTTTGCAGATGCGATAAAAGCTGGAATTTCTGTAGTTCACATAAATACTGAAATTCGCGTTGCTTATAAAAATGCAGTAGAGAAATTTCTGAAAGAAAATCCAAATGAAATTGCGCCATATAAAATTTTAAAACCTGCAGTAGAAGCTATTGAGCAGGTTGTGGAAAGTAGACTAAAATTATTTAGTGGAATAACAGAATAATTTGCAATTTAAAAAATTTTAGGTATACTTTTATTTATGTTAACTTTAAATGCGAAAATTAGAGATATTAAAGAAGATTTAGATGCAATGAGAAAAGCAGGCGAGTTGCCAGCTGTTTTTTATGGAGCGGGTAAAAAGAATACTTCTATTTCTATTTCAAAAACAGAATTTAAGAAAATTTGGGAAAAAGCAGGAGAATCTTCTACTGTTAAAATAGTAACTCCTGATAAAATTAGTGTAGATGCTCTTATTTATGAAGTTCAAACTGATCCAGTTACTGATGAGCCGGTGCATGTTGATTTTTTAGTTATAGATATGAATAAGAAAATTATAGTTGAAGTTCAGTTAGAATTTACAGGAATTTCGGAAGCAGTAAAAAGTGGATTGGGAACTTTAGTTAAAGTTCTTCGTGAAGTTGAAGTTGAGGCTCTACCAAAAGATCTTCCACAAAATATTCCTGTAGATATTTCAAAACTTGTTGATTTAGAAAGTCGTATTTTAGTTTCTGATCTTGTTTTATCGACTGGAGTTGAAATGATTACAAAATTAGATGAAGTTGTTGCTTCTATTGCAGAACAAGTAGAAGAAAAAGAAGAAGAAGTTGTGCCAGTTGATCTGTCTTCAATTGAGGTTGAAAAGAAAGGAAAGAAAGAAGAAGAAGGAGGAGGAGAAGAAGGAGCAGAAACACCAGAGACTCTAGCTGTGGAAAAAGAATAGGCTTCGCCAGTAGGCTACAGCCGATGGAAAATTCTAGACTAATTTGTTATAATAAAGTTATGATACAGAGGAAAATCATAGCTTTTGTTTTATCTGCCAGTTTAGTTATTTTGGGTTTTTTAGGTATTTCTAAGATAATATATTCAGCAGATTGCTCTGATCCAACCTATGCAAAAGCTAATGAAACTTTTTGTAAAAATGAATTAAAAAACATAGAAGCTCAGTATGCTTCTTTATTAAGTCAGCTAGCAAATCAAAATAAGCAAAGTAGTAACTATGCTTCTGAAGTAGCAAAACTTACGACTCAAATCAACGCGCTGAAAGCAAAAATAAAAGCTCGGGGTTTAGTTATTGCTCAACTTAAGAATGATATAACAAACAAACAAACAAAAATAAAATCTCTTTCTGAAAAAATAGAAAGTGAGCATCAGTCACTTGCGCAATTATTGAGAAATACAAATGAATTTGATAATGAAAATTTTATTTATTTAATTCTTTCTGATAAAACTATTTCAGATTTTTATAGTGATTTAGAATCTTATTCTTCTATAAAAAGAGCGGTAAAAGCTTCTATTGAAGAAATAACGGGAGTTAAGGTTTTAACAGAAGATCAGAAAAAAGAATTAGAAAAAAAACAAAGTGCTGAAATTGATGCTAAGTATGAATTAGAAAGCGCTCAGAAAAAAGCAGCTCAAGTAGAGTCAGAACAGAAAAAACTTTTAGCTGGATCTAAAAATCAAGAAGCGACATATCAAAAACTTGCAGCAGAAAAGAAAATTGTAGCTGATAAAATTCGTAGCGCATTATTTAGTCTAGCTGGTACTTCACAAAAAATAGAATTCGGAACGGCTTTGCAATATGCAAATAGTGCAAAGGTTAAATTAGGTATTGATCCAGCATTTTTATTGGCAGTTATAACTCAAGAAAGTAATCTGGGAGCTAATGTTGGTTTGTGTTATTTAGTAGATCCAATTACTGGTGCAGGAAAAGGTAAAAATACAGGCACTCCATTTGCAAAAGTTATGTCACCAACGCGAGATGTTCCACCATTTTTAGAAATTACAAAAGAACTTAATTTAAATCCTTATCAAACTCAAGTATCATGTCCGATTGCTGGAGTTCTTGGTTGGGGTGGAGCGATGGGTCCTGCACAATTTATTCCTTCAACTTGGAAATTATTTGAAAATCGTTTAAGAATAGCTTTAGGACATGATGCAAATCCATGGACACCACAAGATGCATTTATGGCTTCAGCTATGTATTTAACTGATCTTGGTGCTGTTGGAAATTCTGCAAGTGCACAACATAAAGCAGCTTGTAGATATTATGGTTCTGGTGGAACTACTTGTTCTTATAGTACTAGTGTTATGAATTTAAAGATGAAAATACAGGCTGATATAGATTTGCTTTCAAGTTAAAATTATGTTAATCTTTTGAAGTTATGAAGAAAAAAATACATCCAAAATTTAATTCTCAAGCGAAAGCAATTTGTGCCTGTGGTGCAGTTTTTGAAGTTGGATCAACAATAGATGAAATAAATAATGAAATTTGTAGTAATTGCCATCCTTTTTATACTGGGAATGAAAAAATAATGGATACAGCTGGGCGAGTAGAAAGATTTAACAAGCGTCGTGCAGCGGCAGTTACAAAAACTAAAAAGTAAATGAATTTAGAAGAATTAAAAAAAAATCATAGAACAAGCTATTTGGCTGGTGTTTTAGAGCATTTAGAACATCAAGAAAAAGAAGTTTTAGAAATGTTACAGAATGATGCAAGTTTAAAAGAAATGGCAGATACAGAATTAAAAAGTATTACAGAACAGAAAAAAAATACAGAAAAACAAATTCAAGATATTTTAGATAACTACGAGCTTAACGCCACAAAAAGAAAAGCAGAAGAAGAATTTTCTAATGAAATAGTTTTAGAAGTAAGAGCTGGCGCCGGCGGAGATGAAGCATCTCTTTTTGCTTGGGAACTTGCACATATGTATGAAAAATTTGCTGAAACAGAAGGTTGGCAATGGAAAACTAATTATGAATCAAAAAGTGATTTAAATGGTTATAAAGAAGCAAGTTTTGAAATAAAAGGAAAAGATGTTTATAAAAAAATGCGATATGAAACTGGAGTACACAGAGTTCAGAGAGTACCGGCTACAGAAAAAAATGGCAGAGTTCACACTTCTACAGCTTCAGTTGCTATTTTACCAATTAGAAAAAAAGTTAATTTTGAAATAAATCCTGCTGATTTAGATATGGAATATTCTCGTTCTGGTGGTGCTGGTGGTCAGAATGTTAATAAAGTTGAAACAGCAGTAAGATTAATTCATAAACCAACTGGAATAGATGTGCGTTCTACAAGTGAGAGAAGTCAGTTGGCAAACAGAGAAAAAGCTTTAATGATTCTTTCTGCAAAATTACAACAAATAGAAGAAGAAAAAGAAGCAAAAAAATATTCTGGAGAACGAAAAGCACAGATAGGCACAGGAGATAGATCAGAAAAAATTAGAACTTATAATTTTTCACAAGATAGAATTACAGATCATAGAATAAAAAAATCTTGGCATAATTTACCAAAAATTTTAGAAGGCGAAATGCAAGATATTTTTGATGCGCTAGAATCTGGGGAAACTGGTAGTGAAGATGAAGAATAAATTGCTATTTACTTAATTTTATGCTATGCTTGATATTGTAGTTTCTTAAGTTAGCTTCTTTGTTTGGAAAACTAATCAATGAGCGATGTAAAGTATCTACGTCTATCAAGTCTGGTAGACATTATAAATAGTTTTTGCCTGATTTTTTTAAAAAACAGGAGAAATAAAATAGTATGGCTACAAAGCTATATGTAGGGGGATTACCTTACACAACACAAGACGAAGCTCTTAAAGAGCATTTCGCACAAGCTGGTTCAGTTACATCAGCTGTTATTATTATGGACAAAATGTCCGGTCGTTCAAAAGGTTTCGGTTTTGTTGAAATGTCAACAGAAGAAGAAGCTACAAAAGCTGTTGAAATGTTCAATGGACAAGAATTTGAAGGACGAAAGCTTACAGTTAATGAAGCTCGTCCAATGGAAGAACGTCCACAAAGAACAGGAGGATTCGGAGGAGGAAATGGCGGATACGGCGGTGGAAACCGTGGCGGACGCAGAGAGTACTAATTCTTTCTAAAACTTTAAAAATAAAAAACCTAGAGTAAAATCTGGGTTTTTTATTTGCTCAAAATAAGTTTTTTTGTTATATTTTAAATAGTTTTGAGCGTGTAGTTCCCTCGGCCGTAGCCTATAGGCGAGGCAGTGGTAAGAATGTATTTTGTTTGAGCGTGTAGTTCCCTCGGCCGTAGCCTATAGGCGAGGCAGTGGTAAGAATGTATTTTGTTTGAGCGTGTA
>JBDRFV010000022.1:0-6671 GCA_043818335.1 Patescibacteria group bacterium | reverse complement strand
TTTTCGATTTCGCTCGACATGTTTATATTTTACCACAAATATTGTGCGACATGTTTATATTGCAGTTTCTATAATTTTATGTTAAGATATGACACATGTTAGCTACAAAGAAAAAACAAACAGTTATTAAAAAGCACCAAGTTCATGAGAAAGATACTGGTTCTCCAGAAGTGCAAGTTGCAGTTTTGTCAGCAAGTATTAATGAATTGGCAAAACATTTAAAGAAACATAAAAAAGATAATCATTCTCGCAGAGGTTTGATTAAGATGGTTGCAGACAGACGAACTCATCTTAAATATTTGCAAAGAAAAGATAAAGCTCGATATGATGCTTTATCTAAGAAAATGGATCTTAAATAACTAATTTAAAATTAAAAACAAAAACCACTGCGTCCAGTGGTTTTTGTTTTTAATGTAAGTTATTTAAACAATTAAATTTATTTAACTGCCCAAGCTTTCATTGTAATCCAGATATCCATGATACCTGACTTTGCTTCAGCCTTTGGTCCTCCAGGACATCCATACTTGAGAATATTTGTATTTTCTGATTTTTTTGTATTCATATCTTCAAGGTCTAGTGGTCCATACAAACCTGCAGCAATATTAGCATTATCTTCTGCTGTTTCTTTTGTTTGTTTTGACTCAATGATTTGAGCACAGCTACATCCTCGAGTATCTTCCATTGTGATTAATGCTGGAATGATTTCTGGCTTTTTGTTTGAGCCAACATTTGAAACCCATGTTTTACCATTAAACATATAGTTATCTGGTTTTAGGATAGTAAATGTATCAGCAACAGTGCCTGGACAAACATCTTTTTCATCTGGTACACCGTCGTTATCCTCGTCAGTAGAACAAGGAACTGTAATGACCAATTGTGGTTTCTCAGTGTAAACATCCATAGGATATTTAGTTATCTCTGATGGTAATGGCTCCATTACTTTTGAAGCATAAAGCACCTTACTTAGTATTCCAGTCTGTGCATATGCTGTGGCTGGTCCAAAAGCTGCTTTTTGTATTGCTGGATTTGCTAGTAATTCTGCTCTTGTTATCGTTTCTCTAAATTTTTCATCTGGATAATCACCTAGCTTAATAAAACCATCTCTTGCTCTAAGATCATAGTTAACAGTATCAAGAGCAAGTTGTATTTTGTTGGCTGTCAGCATCATTGGCTTTGTTTCATTTAATTCTTCATAACAGATTTCAGGAGGTGTTGGTTCACAAGGAACACTAAGAGTTATTGTTCTTGGTTCACTCTTGAAATCAACTATCATAGGAAATTTTACGCGAATATCTGGATAAGTAGCATTTTGCACATATAAAGTTGTAGCTTCTGTTAACTCATACTCCCCTAATTCTGGGAAATAGTGAATGCTGTCTGTAGAAATTAAAGCTACCTCTCTATTAACAGTTAATGTGACTCCGCCATCGTAAATTAGTTTTACATTTGCTGCTTGATAAGGTGTTTTTAGTACGAAAGTGTAGCCGGCTGTGTTTGTTTTTTCTAATATTGCATAACAAAGCTCAGGTGGGCAGGGAACAGCCAAGGTTATTGTTCCATTTGTAAGATCAACTTTCATAGGAAACTCCGCACTAACTTCTGGGTAATTAGCACCTCGTATATACAAAGTTGTAGCTCCCGTCAACTCGACTTCTCCCAAACCCTGCGTGAAATTTATACCATCAGTAGAAATTAAGGCTACTGCATTAGCGGCTAATTTAGCAATACCATCATAGGTTATTATTGCGTTTTCTGTTTCCTTAGGGAAACTTAGTTGAGTGTCATATGTGGGATTGTTTCTATCTAGTACCACGTCACAAGTTTCAGACTTTGATTTATTTACTACGTAAACAATTCCAGCGATTATTGCAATTATTGCAATAATTAAGATTATTTTATGATGAGTTTTTTTTAACATTTTTTTATAATTAATTTGATTAAATTTAATAATATTTTTGTAAAAATTTAAAAAACGTACAAAACTTAATCTTTTTAAAAAACTAAGCTTTTACAACGACCTGTTTTTTGATTTTTTTGTAACCATACGTAAATTATGTTATATAAGTATTTTAGAATCTTTTAAATTTTAGGTCAAGCTTTATTTTTGTGGAAAACTTTGTTTCAAATTGCTAGATATTTGTCTTGGGTGTTATACTTTCTTATATATAATAAAGGTCGATATTTTAATAATTTAACTTTAAATTTTATGACAGTAATTAAACACCCCAAAGCAAAATTTTAAATTGAATGCATTTAAAATTTGCTACGGGGCGAGAAGTGCTTTTGTTTTTAAAAGCAAATAATATATTGTCATTACATTAATTAACATATATGGTAGTTATTAAACATAAAGAACAAAGAGTTGGAGTTTTTATAGATACACAAAATTTGTATCACAGTGCTAGAAATTTATATAAAGCAAGAGTAAATTTTGGGGCAGTTTTAAAAGAAGCAGTTGCAGGAAGAAAACTTGTTCATGCAGTTGCATATGTAATAACAACAGAAGCAGGCGATGAAAAACATTTTTTTGAAGCTCTTACAAAACTTGGTATTGAAACTAAAACAAAAGATTTACAGGTTTTTCATACTGGAACAAAAAAAGGAGATTGGGATGTGGGTTTAACTGTTGATGCTATTAAAACAGCGCCAAGATTAGATACTATTGTGATAGTTTCTGGAGACGGAGATTTTGTACCACTTGTTCAGTATTTGCAAACAATGACACAAGTAGAAGTTATGTCTTTTGGAAAATCTACTTCTTCAAAACTTCGTGAAATAGCAGATGATTTTGTAGACATGTCTGAGAATCCAAGAAAGTATTTAATTGGAAGTAAATAAAATAAAAAATAAAAGCCCCAAATAATGGGGTTTTTATTTTTTGCTTTTTAAGATTAAAATGTTAGTATAATTTTAGAAGTTTATTATATATAATAATTTATAAGTTAATCAGTTCACGTTCAGACATAAGGTAGTGAAACGGAAAAGTTTCAATACTGTAGTCTGGATATGAGCTAAACCTTCTGTTTCACACAGAAGAAAATAATATGAAACAAAAAGAGTATTCTTTAGAAGTTGGTGGTAAAAAAATGACTGCTATTTTTTCAGATTTAGCAGATCAAGCGCACGGAAGTGTGATGCTTAAATATGGTGAGACAATTGTTATGGCAAATGTTTGTATGTCACATGATAGACAGCAAGGCTTAGGTTTTTTTAATTTGACGGTAGATTATTTAGAAAAATATTATGCTGCTGGAAAGATTCTTGGTTCACGTTTTATGCATCGAGAAGGAAAACCATCTGAAGATGCGGTGTTAGCATGCAGAGTAATAGATAGAACCTTGCGTCCACTTTTTGATCAATCTATTCGTCACGCAGTACAAATGATTATAACTGTAATTTCAGTTGATGATAATGATCCAACTATTGTTGCTGTGAATGCAGCTTCACTTGCGTTAGCAGTTTCAAATATTCCATGGGCTGGACCAGTTGGTGCAGTTAGAATTGGAAAATATGATTCTGATATTTTGACCGTAAATCCATCTCAGACTTTGCGTGAAAAAGATGATCAGTATAAATTTGATTTAACAGTTTGTGGAAAAGCAGGGAATATAAATATGATAGAAGCTTCTGCCCATCAGACTGATGAAAAAGAATTAGAAGATGCTTTGCAAAAAGCTAGTGAAGAAATAACTAAGTTAGAAGATTTTCAGAAAAAGATAGTTAAAGAAATTGGTAAAGAAAAAAGAGTAATAGAAAAAGAAACTATCAGCCCAGAGTCTATAAAATTATTTAATGAAAATATTTTACCAAAAATGGAAGATGCTGTTTTTTCAGGTCCCGGAAAGAAAGAAATTGATGCGCTACACACAGAATGGAATAAATTAGTAGCAGATAGTTTTCCAGACAGAGATGATTTTGTTTTGGAAGATAATTTATTTGATGAAACAGAAAATGAAATGATTCACAAAAAAGCTATTCATGAAGATAAAAGACCAGACGGCAGAAAGATGGATGAGGTTAGAGAAATTTATGCTCAAGCTGGTGGAGTTTCTACTATTCTTCACGGTTCAGGAATTTTTTACAGAGGAGGAACGCACGCACTTTCTGTTTTAACTTTAGGTGGACCAGAGAACAGACTTTTAGTTGATGGAATTCAATTAAAGCAAGAAAAAAGATTTATGCATCATTATAATTTTCCACCATATTCATCTGGTGAAGTTGGAAGAACTGGAAATACAAATAGAAGAGAAGTTGGTCACGGCGCACTTGCAGAAAAAGCTCTCGCAATGGTGTTGCCATCTGTTGATGAATTTCCATACACTATTAGAATAGTTTCTGAATCAATGGCATCAAATGGTTCAACTTCTCAGGCTGCAATTTGTGGAAGTACTTTAGCATTAATGGATGGTGGAGTTCCAATAAAAAATCCAGTCGCTGGAATTGCGATGGGATTAATGCATGAGACTGATGATAAATATAAAATATTAACAGATATTCAGGGACCAGAAGATCATCACGGTGATATGGATTTTAAAGTTGCTGGAACAAAAGATGGAATTACTGCAATTCAGCTTGATGTAAAAGTTGAAGGTGTACCAGTAAAAATTCTTGGTGAAGCAATGTTGCAAGCTAAAAAAGCAAGAACAGCAATTATAGAAAGAATAGAAAAAGAAATTTCAGCACCTCGTGCAGAGATTTCAAAAAATGCTCCAAAGATTTTAATTATAAAAATTAAACCAGATCAAATTGGTTTGGTAATTGGTGGAGGAGGAAAAACTATTAAAGACATAAAAGAAAAATCTGGCGCAGAAATAACTATAGAAGACGATGGAAAAGTTTATTTGACTGGTAAAGATGGTTCAGCAGAAAAAGCAAAACAGATTATAGAAGAAATGACTCATGAATTTAAAATTGGTGAAGTGTTAAAGGGTGAAGTTGTAAAGATTGCTGATTTTGGAATTTTTGTTAGATTAAATCCATTTACTGATGGAATGGTTCATGTTTCAGAACTTGCACCATTTCGTGTTGAGAGAATAAACGATATAATAAAAGAAGGCATGATTGTGCCAGTAAAAGTTATAAAAATCGATGAAGAACGTGGAAGACTTGCTTTATCAATAAAAGAAGCTGATAAAGAATTTTTTAAACCAAAAGTTTAAATTAATATGCCAGAAGAAAAAGAAAAAGAACAAATAAAAAAAATAAAAGTTGAAACTTTTGCCGACGATATGGCAAAAGCTATTGAAAGTGGGCAGGGTAGCGTAATAAAACAAATAATAAAAGAACAAGAACGGAAAGAAGATCTTAAAGAAGGCTTGTCTGTAGAAGACAAAAAAAATACGACTTATATAATTTTGGGAGTTTTGATGGTAATTTTTGCTTTTGTTATTTTTGTTGTAATTCTTGCTTTTAAAGATAAAGTTTTTACTTCTACTATAGAGCCAAAATTTACACCTATTATATTTTTAGATAAAACTAACATAATAGATGCTTCGGGAATGACAAAAGAAAATCTAGCTAATGCAGTTTTTGGTAAAATTAACACAGTAGAAATAGCAGTTGGTGATGTGGAAGGTATTTATTTAACTAATAATAAAAAACCTGTTGGTTTTAGAGAATTTGCTGGTTTTATTAGAAGTAATATGACAGCAGATAAAGAAAAGATAGCTTTTTTGAGTGATAATTTTTTAATTGGAATAAATTCTAATGCTGGTAGTAATTTAACAGAGCCTAGTAAAAATTTGTTTTTCTTACTTCAAATGCGTTCTATAAGTGATATTTTTCTAGTAATGAAAGAATGGGAAAATAAAATGTTCCTTGATTTACATGGTTTTTTTGGGTTAAGTATAAATACTGATACTAACTATTTGCTTACAAAAGATTTTGAAGACGGTATTGTCCAGAATAAAAATGCGAGAATATTAAGAGACAATGAAGGTAATATAGTTTTGATGTATGTTTATGTGACTAATACTTCTGTTTTAATTACTAATTCAGAAGATACTTCTAGAGAAATAATAACTAGATTAGCAGCTAGTCAGGTTAGGAAATAAAAAATAATAAAAAAAGCCCCACGAAAAAGTTTTGGGGCTTTTTTATTTGGGCAAAGAATCTTTATTCCCAAATAAATTTTTCTTCTTTTGCGATCTGGAGTCTTCTCTCGGAAATCTCTTTCAAGTATTTTTCTTTATCCACAATCGTGCTATTGTCTATACCTACATATAGCAGGTTTAAACTCACATCTATGAGCTCTAATTCTTCACGGTAATAGGTTAGCTGTATTTCGAGCTTTTGTAAACTCAAGCTGTCTCCACCGTATTTTTTGAGATAATCGATGTCAACTTTAGCAAGACCTGCGGCTAAACATTTCCTAGAACCTTTGGTGACGTTTGCAAAAAACTGTTCTGTGTAAAAGTCATCATTTGTTTGTCCTGCTCTTTTTTGTGCGAATCCGTTGGTGGCAGATATGAGTAAAATTACTGTCAGCACCATAATAATTTTGATTGTTTTCATATGTGAGAGTTTTTGGTTTTTGAAGAAATATTCTATTGCAATATATCATTTTTTTGACTAATCGTCAAGTATCTTTTGTTTGCTTTAGTTAAATCAAAAATGATATTATTTAGCCATGTTAGACAAGAAAAAAATAAAAGAAAAATTAGAAAAAGAAC
>JBDRFV010000021.1:0-4426 GCA_043818335.1 Patescibacteria group bacterium | reverse complement strand
ATTAATGAAGATAGACTTGAAATTCGTTCCAGACGAACCTTTTGTTTTGTTTTTGGAAGAAAAAAAGTTACTTTTTCTTTTCCTCCTTGGATTTCTTGAAAAGCTGGTTCGAGCTCTTCATCATGGTAATAATTTAAAGTTGCTTGATTTGATCCCATGGCTGTAATTTTAAGTTATTAAAAAAAGAACTTTATTAAAGCATTTTAACTTTTTATTTAAATTTTGTCAAAGATTTTTTTGTTTTTTAATCTTCTATTCTTGGTTTTTCTATTTGAATACTAGAAAGTTCCGGAGAAGTTCCAGCTATTCTTAATACATCTTTATCTATTTTTTTTAATTCTTTACTTCCTGACATATAGTGATTAACCGTCGTTGTTAAAGCGTTTCCTAGTTTTATGTGATATTTATCGTAGGATTTTAAATGTTTACCTAAATCTTCTACTTTCTTAATTATTTCTTTTGCTGATTCTTCTATTTGCATTGCTTTCAAACCTTGCAGAACAGTCTGAAGATAAGCAAGAAATGAAGTTGGGGAGGTGATTATTACTTTTTGTTTTCCGGCAGCGCGTTGGATTAAGCTTTCATTTTCGTCATCTTTTAGTCCACCAATCTTGTTTATTAATAAATCATAATAGATAGCTTCGTGTGGAATAAACATAAATGCAAAATCAGTTGTGTTATTTTCTGGCTGAATATATTTGGCAGTTTCGGCAATTCTGTTTTTTAAATCATTTACAAAAATAGTTTCCAGTTTTTTCTTTTCTGCTGGATTTGTTTCTTCTATTACTCTGTTATAATTTTCTAAACTAAATTTAGAATCTATTGGAATAATTTTATCTTTTACAAAAACTACTGCATCAACAATATTTCCGTCTGGAAAAGCGTATTGCATTTGGTAAGAACCGGGTGGCAGTACATTTTTTAAAACTGTTTCTAAATAATATTCACCTAAAATTCCGCGTTGCTTTGGATTTTTTAAAATATCTTGCAAACTTTGTAATTGATCAGCGAAAGAAATGACTTGTTTGTTAGTTTCGTCTAGTCTGGTTAATTTTTCTGTCACGTCTCTGATTATTTTATTTGATTCACTAGAGTGGAATTTTAAACTTTCATTTACTTGTTTGTGAGATTCGCCGAGTTTGTAATCTACAACTTTCTGTAATTCATTCATTTGTTGTAAAAGCAAAGACAGACCAGTTTCATCTTTCTGACTATTTTGCTTTCTTTTTATAAATAAAAAATACACCAGAATAGCTCCAGTCAGAATTCCTATTATTATCCATAAAATATTTTCCATTATCATTAGTTTATTTTAGCAGGATTTTTATTAATAATATAGATGTTGACTATAAATTAACTGAATGTTATCATAAAAAATAATAATTCTTTTAAATTTAATAATTATGAAAATTACGAGAAAACATCTTAAGTTTTATCATAAAAATTGGAAAATGTTTGTTCATTTGTTATTGAGGACCAAAAGATTTGGTGTAAATAACAAAAGATGGAATGATTTTGATTCTCCATTTGGTTTTTCGATGATTAAAATAATTTGGAGAGTAATAAGAGTTTATCCTCTGGTAGAAGAGTTTAGAATGATAAAATTTAGGGCAGTAGCTTGTCATTTTATGACAGATGAGGAAAAGGACATGATGGGATGGCTAGAGAAAGCAAAAGGAGACTAATAATAATTGGGGCAACGTGAAAACGACCCCTTTTTTATTTATTCAAATCCCATTAGAAATTAAATCACCCTGCGAGCTCTCGGGATTTCTAACGGGACAGGTAATGTTTTAAAGTATAAATCCAATCTTCATCTATTTGGTCAGATTCTTCTTTTTGCTTTAACAGCCATTCAAGATAATTTTTGTCTGTTTTTGCTATTTGCTCTAATTCTTTTCCGCTGTGTTTGCCGAAGTTTATATATTTAAAAATAGAAGGATGCGAAGAAATTTCTATCATTCTGTTTATTATATTTTCTTCTGATTCTATTTTTTCTATTTCTGAAAGTTTCTTTTTTAATCTATCAAATAATTTTTCTAATACTAAAACATCACCAAGCGCATCGTGTGCAGTTGCTTGAACATCTAAATCTAA
The DNA here is from genome assembly GCA_043818335.1 of Patescibacteria group bacterium. Lineage (GTDB taxonomy): Bacteria > Patescibacteriota > Minisyncoccia > Phycocordibacterales > UBA9973 > UBA9973. Next base: position 2,329 of record JBDRFV010000021.1, on the reverse strand, counting down.
AAAATAACGCAAATATTGTAAATTATATCTTTCAATTTTTCCTTCTGGATCCAAAAATCTTGCTAATCTTAAAGTGCAGATAAATTTTTCAGGCTTTACTCCTTCTTTATTTAACATAACTAAATCGAATTGCGCATTGTGTGCTATTACAACAGAATTTGTGTCTTCAAAAAGATTTTTAATTTTTTCTTGATCTGGACTGCCTTTGAAAGAAATTTCTTTTTCTAGCATTTTGTTAGTAATGTGATGCACAGCAGAAGCTTCTGGTGGAATTTTAATCGGCGGTTTATAAAAACCAACAAAACTTTCACTTGCCCCGCTATGGCGTGGGTCGCCAGTCCCGCCTGTAGCGGGATAAATTTTATAAGCTATTTGGCACAAATAATCTTTTTCTGTGTTGCCAGTTGTTTCTGTGTCGAAAAATATAAGTTTATTCATATAGAAATAATAACACAAATTCTACTTCACCCCCAACCCCTCTCCAAATTAATTTGGAGAGGGGAGGAATGCGAAGCACTTAGTGCTGAGCAGGAGGGGTGAGGTTTTTTAAAGCTGGGGCGAGGTTTTTTGCTTTGAAACTAAAATTATTGTATAGTAAATTTATGAAAAAGAATTTTCTTGAACAAAAATATCCTGATATGCCTGGTTCAAAACCGGTTGTTCGAGCTGTGGAAAAGGCAAAGAAAGATCCGGAAAGAAAATTTGCGCCACATTCTCGTGATGAGAGAATTCAGGCGTATTTAGATCGAGTTGATAAAATTGTAGAAGATGAACGAGGTTGGGAATTATTAAAAAACAAAATAGTAAAAGATTTGGCGATAAAAACTGATGATCAAGATACTTTGGCAAAAATTGCTACTTTACTTTATACATTTGAAAAAAATAAAGCGATTAGTGAAGGACGCAAGAATGAAGTAATACAATTAGAGGATAATCCGGAACTCATAAAAGGTTATGAAAATCTGGCAAAAGAAAAAAGAGAAATACAAGTAAAGTCCTTAAATTCTTGGTTAGACTATTTAAAACAAAACGATGCGCAATACCCAACTTGGTTTAGATATTTTGTTGTTCGTAATTTATCCAAAATGGGAGTTCTTGATAAAGAGAAGGGTGAATATGGTGAAAGAAAAAAACTTACTATTGCTCCATTTCCAGAAATAAACTCTGAAGCGTTGGGTTTTGTTTACAGAATGTTGACCACTGGTATTGGAAGTCAAGAATTTACGGAAGAAAATCAAAAAGAAAAAAGAGTCAATTTGCAAAAAATGATAGCAAAGAAAGATTTTGTTAAACTTTATACTTTTGCTCAAATAGAAACAGCTGGAACATTAAATCGTGAATCATTGAAAGGCGAATGGGAAAAATATGATCAAGGTTCGGATTATCATATTTTAGAAAATGCACTAAGAGGCAAAGGAACAGGCTGGTGTACTGCCGAAGGAAGCGCTCCAAGTCATATTCAAAATGGAGATTTTTATGTTTATTATACAAAAGGACAAGCTGGAAATTATTCTGAACCAAGAATTGCTATCCGTATGCAAGGAGATGAAATTGCTGAAGTGCGTGGAGTAAATCATAGACAAGAATTAGAACCTGCATTGATTGATACAGCTCAAGAAAAATATCATTCTTTGCCGGGTGGAGAAAAATTTGATAAAAAATCAAGTGATATGAAAAAAGTCACAAGAATAGAAAAGGAAATACAAAATGGAATATTTGACACAAAAGAGGACAAAGAAGAGTTGCGTAATGATTTAAAATTCCTCTACGAAATGAATTCCTCCATTGAAGGATTCGGTTACGAAAAAGACCCGCGTATCAAAGAATTGCGCGATCAAAGAATTGCCGAACAAGACATGCCGATTGTTTTTGAATGCGCTCTGGAACAAATCGCTCATAATCCGAATGAAATAAACGAAAATACCAAAGCATATGTCGGAAAATTATTTGAAGGAATTTTTCAGAAAGATTTTGAACATCTTTATACTTCTTTTCCCGAAGGTAAAATTCAAAAATATGAAGTTGAAATTGGTGGAAAAACTAAAGATGAATTAAAAAAAGAAATAAAAGAAAAATTTACTTTGGGTTCTTATGCTGAAAGTATGATGGATAATCCTGATTTTATTGTTTTAAAAAATAAAGAAAAAATAAATACAGTCAGATTAAAAGTTTCGGATTTGGGTTTTTATTCTGGAAATCCAACTACTGATGAGATATACAAAAAAGCAGAAGAACTTGGTTTGGAACTTTGTCCAGCAGAAACTGGTCCACATTTGCGTTTAGAATTGACTGATCAACCGTTGGGTGATTATTTTAGAGTTGCAATGAA
>JBDRFV010000020.1:0-2090 GCA_043818335.1 Patescibacteria group bacterium | reverse complement strand
TTAGATTTATCTTTGCGTGGCGCCGGAGAACTTTCTGGTGCGAAACAATGGGGAATTTCAGATCTTGGCATGGAAGCAATTAAAAATATAAAAATGGTAGAAGCTGCACGAACAGAAGCAATCAGATTAATTTCTGAAGATTCAGAATTAAAAAACTATCCCCTACTAAAAAACAGGGTTAAGGAAAAGGCGGGCGAATTCCACTTCGAGTAGAAAAAGCTGCCTGCCCGCAATGCTAAAGCATAGCTTTTGCAGGCAGGGAGAGTTTCATTTTGAGTAAAAAATTATTTTTAATACTTATTTTCTAGCCACAGCAATTCCTTTATAAAGAAAATTTAAAGGTTTAAATTTTTGTTTAGATTTTTCAAGTTTCTGAATTTCAAAACCTACATCACTAATCAATTTATCAATTTCCTTATCTAAACAACATCCTCCTGCAATGTGTTTCCAACTGGGTGTTAATAATTTTTGAACATTAAAAATAAACTGACTAGAAGACTTTCCGTGTTCAATAAATAAAAATATTCCATTTGGTTTTAAAACTCTAAATATTTCTTTTAACGTATTTTCGGTATGAGAGATACTGCACAAGTTCCAAGTAGAGACAACTGAATCAATAGAATTGTCTGCCAATGGAATTTTTTCTGCTGAAACTGGTAAATATTCTACTGGGAAAAAAGTTTCCTTAATTCTTTCCTCTGCTAAATTATATAATTCTCTAGAAGGATCAATTGCATAAAGTTTATTTATATTCTTATAATAAGGAAGATTCAAGCCTGAGCCAAACCCTATTTCTAGAACTACTCCAAATGCCTGACCTACTATATAAGGCCTTTGTTTTTCTACTACCTTATTGCTCATTACTAAATTGATAAGTTTTGGCAGAATATTTTTGTTATAAAAATTCATATCTGTCCGTCCTCTAGGATTCGAACCTAGGACCCCAGAGGTATAAGCTCTGTGCTCTAACCAGCTGAGCTAAGGACGGATGGTTATCACATTCTTTTTCTTAAATACATTCTACCAAATCCTGTTTTTAAAGTCTTTTCTCTTGCAATTGCTTTCTCTTTATTACAACAAGCTTCATAATACACTAATTTAAAAGGACGTCTATTCTTTGTTGATTCAACTAATCCTTTATTATGTTCCAATAAACGTTTTTTTAGATCACAAGAAAATCCTATATATAATTTATTATCTTTCTTACTTTTTAAAACATAAGTATAAAACATATTTTAACTCTAACCAGATGAGCCCCGCCTGCATCAGCTATGCTGAAAGCATTGCGGGCAGGTAAGGACGGATGGTAAAGCATTTTTATTCTATTGCAAAAACCCAATTTATGCAATTTCTTTACTTTCAGCTTCTTTCTTCTTTGGTATTATTCCATGTGCTATTATTATTTTTTCATATTCTGCTTGTTCTAATGTTTCAACTTCAATAAGCTTCTCTGCAATTGCATCAAGTGCTTTTTTGTTTTCTTTCAAAACTTTTTCAGCAGATTTTATGCCGTCGTCTATTATTCTTGAAACTTCTGAATCAACTTTCACCCAACTCGCTTCTGAAAATTCTTTTTCTTCAATAATTCCGTACTGTCCACGTCTATCATCTCCTGCTAAAGCAACGGGGCCAATTAAATCTGACATTCCCCAACGAGTAACCATCGCACTTGCTAAATTAGTTGCAACTTGTAAATCACTAGACGGGCCTGTTGTTATATCTCCAAAAATCATTTTCTCTGCAACATATCCACCAAGTGACATTGCAATGTCATCTATAAATTCTTTCTTAGACTGTAATCTTTTTTCTTCAAGTGGAAGTTTAAGAGTATAACCACCGGCACTTCCTCGAGCAACAATAGAAACTTTGTGAACCGGATCAGCATATGGCAAAACTGAAGAAACTAATGCGTGCCCAGCTTCATGGTAAGCAGTAATTTCTTTTTCTTTTTTTGAAAGTAAATGACTCTTTCTTTCTGGTCCCATCATTACTTTTTCAATAGATCTAATTAAATCAAACTGAAAAACTTTTTTTCTATTTTCTCGTGCTGCTAAAATAGCACCTTCATTCATAAGTGAATATAAATCCGC
>JBDRFV010000019.1:0-41460 GCA_043818335.1 Patescibacteria group bacterium | reverse complement strand
ATTTCTTTTTTTAATTTCAAATCCACCTTCTTTTAAACTTCTTTCTGAAACAACTACTCTGTATGGCATTCCCAATAAATCAGCATCAGCAAATTTTTCTCCAGCAGAAATATCTGTTCTGTCATCAAATAACACTTCTATATTTTTTTTATTTAAATCAGAATATAACTTATCTGCTTCTTTCTTTACTTCTTCTTTATCACCGAGAACCAACAAATGCACCAAAAATGGCGCAACAGATTCTGGCCAAATTATTCCTTTATCGTCATGAAATTTTTCAACAACAGTAGCCATTGTTCTCCCAACTCCAATTCCATAACATCCCATGTAGTAAGGTTTCTCTTTTCCGTCTTCATCAATAAAAATAGAACCTTTCATAAGTTTTGTATAATGATAACCAAGCTGAAAAATATTTCCCACCTCAATACCTCTTTTTTCAATTAATTTTTCACCTTTTTTAGAAACACATCCTTCTTTTATTAGAGCTATATTACCTTCAATATCTACTTTATAATCACGATCAATATTTACATTTAATAAATCAGTATTTTTTTTATTTGCTCCACCATAAAAATTTTTAACAGTTCTAATAGAATCATCTGCAACAATTATTAAATCAATATCTTCTGTTAAATTATCACGAATCCCAACAGGCGAAATAAATCCTGGTTCTGAACCTATCTTTTCTCTTATTTCTTCTTCTGTAGCCTGACGTAACTCTACAGAATTTACGAGATTTCTAAGCTTAGTTTCATTTACATCAAAATCTCCACGTATTATAGCTAATACAAACCTTCCTTTCTCATCAACAAACAACACATCTTTTATTTGTTGCCATAGAGGCATTTTATGAAAATTTACACCATCTTCCATAGTAGATCCACGTGGCGCTGGAACTTCCTGCATTTCTTCTAAATTTTCACTGAGATTTTTTTCTTCTTTTTTAAATTCAGCCACATCTTCATGAGTAGCATAACTTCCGTCTTCTGTTGCAAAATATTTTGTCTCACCAATTTCAGACTCAACTACAAATTCATGGCAGTATTCACCTCCTATATAACCATTATCAGCTTCAACAATATCAGTTTTCAAATCTAATTTTTCAAAAATCTTACTATATACTTTTTTCATTTCTTCATAAGTCTGTGTAAAATCTTTCTCATCCCTGTGAAAAGAATATCCGTCTTTCATAATAAATTCTCTTACTCGTAAAAGCCCTCCACGTGCCCTTAATTCATCACGAAATTTTGGAGAAAATTGATAAAGATGAAATGGTAAGTCTTTATAGCTTAATTGATATTTTCTAACTAAATCCACAAACATTTCTTCTGCTGTACCACCTAAAGCAAACTCACCTTCACGTCTATCTTTAACTTTCATTAGTTCAAATCCAGTAGTACTAGTACGGTTTGTTTCTTTCCATAATTCTAAAGGATGCAAAATAGGGGTAACCATTTCCTGCGCACCAATAGCATCCATTTCTTTTTTTATTACAGATATAATTTTTTGCTGAACTCTTTGTCCAATTGGTAAAAAATAATACCGTCCAGCTACAGACTCAATAATATAACCAGCCTGTTTTAACAACTTAGACGAAACAATTTTATTGTCATCTTCTGAAAAAGTTTTACTGGTTTTTAGAAAGTATTTTGATTGTCTCATTCATCTATATTAACCTAAAAAACCCTTTTGGTCAAAGGTTAAAGAATTTGCAAAAACAAGCTCTTTCTGCTAGAATAAACCTTATGCAAAAAGTAGAAAATAACAAAAATTTAGTAGAAGAAATGTTTAAAACTGGTGCGCAATATGGTTATTCAAAAACTAGAAGACACCCTTCTGTTTCTCCTTTTATATATACAACTAAAAACAAAACAGACATAATAAATTTAGAAAAGACAAATTCAATGCTCGAAGAAGCTTCTGAATTTATTAAAAAACTAGGGTCTACTAAAAAAATTATTCTTTTTGTTGGCACAAAACCAGAAGCAAAAGAAGCTGTTAGAAATACTGCTGAATCATTAAATATGCCATATGTTACCGAACGTTGGATTGGTGGAACTATTAGTAATTTTACAGAAATTAAAAAAAGAATTTTAGAATTAGAAAATTATAAAGCAGATAGTACTTCAGGTGAATTACAGAAATATACAAAAAAAGAAAGATTAGTTTTATCTAAAAAAATGGAAAAACTCGCAAGATATTATACTGGATTGCTTGGTGTTAAAAAAATCCCAGATGCTTTATTTATAGTAGATGCAAAAACTGAACATATTGCAGCAACAGAAGCAAGAAAATGTGATATACCTGTAATTACATTAACAAACTCAGATACAAACATAAAACAGTTAGATTATCCTATTGTAGCAAATGACGCTTCAATACCTTCGATTAAATTTTTTATTACTCAAATTTCTAATGCTTATAAAGCAGGACAAATGTCTGCTCCAAGCAAAGAATAATCTAAAAAAATATGTCAATAAAAATAACCACAGAATTAGTCAAGGAACTTAGAGATTCTACTGGAATCTCTGTTATGCAATGTAAAAAAGCTCTAGAAGAAGCTGAGGGAGACAAAAATAAAGCCTTAGCTATCTTAAAGAAAACAAGTTCTGAAATTGCACTCAAAAAAGCTGAGCGTCAACTAAACAGTGGCTCAGTTATGATAAAAACCGAAAATAACAAATCAACTTTAGTTGCATTGCTTTGCGAAACTGATTTCGTTTCAAAAAATCAAGACTTTATAGATTTATTACAAAAACTAACAGATAAAGCAATTTCTGAAGGTATTGAAAAAATGAAAAAAACTGCAAAAGATTTAATAGATCCTATTGTTCAAAAAACTGGAGAAAATATACAATTAGGAGACGCTTTCGTTATAGAAGGATCTGTATTAGGAAATTATGTTCATAATAATAGAGCTGCTGTAATAGTAAGCCTAGAAGGTGGAACTTCAGAATTAGCAAAAGATATCGCAATGCATATAGCTGCAATGAAACCTGAATATATTTCTTCAGATGAAATACCAGAAAAAATAAAAAAGACTATGCAAGAAATATTTGAAAAAGAAGTGGCTACAATAAATAAACCGGAAGATATTAAGAAAAAAATGCTAGAAGGTAAAATTAATACTTATTTCAAAGAAAAAACCCTAACAGAACAACCTTTTATTAAAAATCCAGAAGAAACAATTGGAAAGCTTTTAGAAAAAGCTGGTGCTAAAATCAAAGAAGTAAAATATTATTCAATTTAGATTAAATTAATTAAATTAAAATATATTAAAATATCATGGCAATAATTTTAACTTTATTCTTTCTTTCACTCTCAGGAATCATATATATGATCGGCAATAAATTAATTATCTTACAAAAAGAAGGAAACCAAGTAATAATAGAAAAACCAGTAATAAAAATACCAGATCTTCAGGAATTTAAACATCTGTTTATAAAAAATTCTAGAAAATATGGTTTTATTTTATTAGTATTAATTATACGTTTTTCTGTAATTTCTTCACATTTTATAAAAAGGAAATCAAAAGAAATAGGTAAAATTTTAATAGAAAAAATAAAAAAAATTACTACCAAAAAACGAAGCGAGGGAGAAGAAAAAGAAGTTGAACAAAAGGAAGTATCTAATTTTTTAAGAAAAATGTCAGATTATAAAAATAAAATCAAAAAAATAAAAGACAAAATAAAAGAAGAAGAAGGAATTGAATAAAAAGTAAAAATTTGTTAGTATATTTATAATTTAAACAAGCCGCCTTAGCTCAGTTGGTAGAGCAACGCTTTTGTAAAGCGAAGGTCCTCAGTTCGAATCTGAGAGGCGGCTCAAAATATAAACCTATTTTTTAGTACTATTTGTCTCAGATTCTGTTACTGGTTCTGCTTCTTGAAGCTTAAAAGATTCTTTTATTTTCTTTTCTAAATCTTCAATGGACTGAAAACCAGTCAATAAATTATCATCTATTACAAGTGCAGGCAAAGCTGTGTCTTTAATTTTATAAATATCAAGCATGGCTTTTACTGCAGACAAATCAGTACTATAGTCAAAAGAATAAACTCGAAGTTCTGGATACTTATCACGCAAAGTAGAAAGAACTATACTTTCTTTTTCACATTCACTACAGTTTTGTGCAGTAGTATAAAAATAAAGTATAAATGCTGATTTTATACCACATTTAGAAGAAATCTTTTTTGAGAGTAAATAATCTTTAATCTGAAGTAAAGAATAGTATTTTTTTAAATAAACTAACTCTTCTGTTGTGCCAATATTATTTTGTCCCCATTCTATTTTCTGACCTAATTCACCTAACTCGCCTGACAAAATAGAACCGGAAACATTTTTACATGACATTTCAGAAAGAAGTGAAAACTGTGTTTCAGAAGATAGTATATCTATAGAAATAGTATCTTGAATAGACTTGAGTTGATTTAATTTTTTATTACTAAAATAATTACTTAAATAAATAGCTGTCAAAAACAGGCCGAGTGTTATAAAAAACACTATCAGATATCTTTTCCAATCAAATTGTTGTTGTGAATTTGGCATATTATTATTTAGCTAGTTTAGCATCTCTTTTGTCTATTTCCAAGGTCCAACTAGCTTCTTTAGATCTTATTGTATTAATAATAGCTTTAAAAATCCAAAACGGCGCTATTGCACTATAAATAATCATAAAATAAAACATATCAAAAGAAACCCTTGGTCTTCCTTCAATTATTGTTCTACCTATTAATAAAGCTGTAATGATAGAAGTGTATAAAATAATAGAAATAAAAATAATAGTTTTAGTGTCGAAAAAGAAGAAATCAAAACTAAAATTAGAACCAGAAAAAGTATTAGTAATTCCAACTGCATTAATCTGAACTACTTTTTTTAGAATAAATTGAACTAGATTAGACAACAACATTGCAAGTAAAAAAACAACAGAAATAACAGAAATAAGACCTGATGGAATTGTAAAAAAAGCAACCGTACCAAATTTCTTTTTAAATAAAAGTCTCCTGTAATCCATTGCATTTCTAATAAAACCATAAATCCATCTCTGTCTCTGTCTATATAATTTTTTAACAGAATTTGGAGCAATTGTATAAACATAGGCATCTGGACAATGTTCTATCTTGTAATAATTTTCCTGCATACGCAAAGCTATTTCTTGATCTTCTGTATTGTGTGCTCGTCTATATGGTCCTAAATCTTCAAAAACTTTTTTTCTAAAAATAGAAAACGGCCCAGGAGCAACATGAATTCCGCCAAGAAATGCCAACATTTTTTTATTATAAACAGCCATATCATATTCAGCTTTCTGTGCACCTTGTAATATATTTTTTGGACTATCAACTAAAATAGAAGGAGCGACAGCCATTGTTTCTTTGTCTTCAAAATAAGACATGATTCTTTTTAATGCTTGAGAATCAACAAAAGAATCTGGGTCCAAACAACCCACAAATGGAGTTTCAGTAATTTCAAGTCCCACATTAAGAGCAGTATATTTCCCACCATTTTCTTTATGAAAAATTTTTATATTTTCTGCTTCTTTATATTTTTGAATTACCTCCCAAGTATCATCTTTACTACCATCGTCTATTATAATCAACTTAAGTTTATCTTTTGGATAATCTAAATTTAAAAGAGAATCTATGGTTCCTGTGATTGTGCTTCCTGCATTATAACAAGGAATAATTACGGTGACTCCAAAATATTCTTTTAACTCAATTGATCCAGTTCTAACAAGAATATTCTTTCTTCTTTCTAAAAAAATAATCAAAAAAAACACCTGCACATACACAGACAAAAACGTCAAAACATAAATTATTCCTGAAAATATAGTCATATTTTATACGACAAACTATAACATATCAAAGCAAAAAAGCAAACCCCTATATTTCTACAGGGGTTTGAAAATATTTACATATTTACTTTTTCTTCAGTTGGATTTTCTGGAGCTGGATTTTCTTTTTTTTCTCCTCCTCCACAGCATGATTTATCTTTTTCACACTTACAACCAAAAAGTTTTTTAAAAAAACCACAACTTTTTTTTTCTTCAGCACATTTAGAATCTTTACACATATTTTTATTTTATTATATTATATTATTTTTTATAATCCCCAACTTAACGACCCCAATCAGGTTATATTATATATTAATTATAGCACAAAACTTATTAGTCAAAATAGTTCTTAAGTCTAGAAATCTTCTCATGTTGTCTAAGTTTTTCATGAACTTTTGCCTCAATTTGACGAATACGCTCACGTGTAACTCCAAATTCCTCCCCTACTCTTTCCAATGTATGCTGTATACCATCTATAAGACCGTAACGCATTTCTAATATCTTTCTTTCTTTTGGATTAAGCTCATCCAATACAGAGCGAATTTGATCAGAAAGTATTCTTCTTGAAGATTCTTGGTCGGGACGTAAGATTTTATCATCTGGAATAAAGTTTTCTAATGTAGATTTATCATCATCACTTCCAACAGGCTGTTCTAAAGAAATAGTCTCTTGACTAATATTTTCTATCACATGAATTTTTTCAATAGGAAGTCCCATTTCTGTAGCGATTTCTTCTGCCAATGGCTCTCTTCCCAAATCCTGACTTAATCTTCTATGTGTCTGTTTATATTTAGAAATAGTTTCAACCATATGCACCGGAATTCTAATAGTTCTAGATTGATCTGCCAATGCACGAGTAATAGACTGTCTAATCCACCAAGTCGCATATGTAGAAAATTTATATCCTTTTGTCCAATCAAATTTTTCAACTGCTTTAAACAAACCAAGGTTCCCTTCCTGAATTAAATCTAATAAAGTTAAATCTGCACTTCTGCCAACATATTTTTTGGCAATAGAAACAACAAGTCTTAAGTTAGCTCGAGCTAATAAATTTTTTGCTTCTTCATCTCCTTTTTCAATTCTTTTAGCTAATTCTTTTTCATCAGCTGCATAAATAAGTGGATATTGCCCAATTTCTTTCAAATACATCTGTATAGAATCGTGTATTCCAGATTTTAATAATTCTTTTTCATCCAACCCAGCATCTAAATTAAGTAAATTTCCTCCTTCTAAAACATCAATACCAGCAACTGAAAATTTTTCATAAAGATCATCTAAAAATAAAATATCATTTTCTATATTTGGAAAAGTTTTTAATATTTCATCATATGTAATAAATCCTCTTTTTCTTCCTTTTGCTATAAGTTCATCTGAAATCCGCTCTAACTCTTGCGCCTTTTTTTGACTGGCAGTAAGTTTCTTAACTTTCTTTTTTTTAGATTTAGCTAATTTTATACTTTTTTTAATTTTCTTTATTTTCTTTTTTGCTTTTTTAGAAACTTTTAACTTCTTTTTACTTTTTTTTATAACAACTTTTTTAGCCTTTTTGCCCTTTATTTTTAAAGGTTTTTTAAGTTTCTTATTTTTTTTATTCTTTTTGTTTTTCATATATTTCTATTTTAAACGCTTATTTTTAATTTCATGAATCTTATTGTTAATAATATTAATTTCTTCTAGAATTTTAGTAACTAATATATTATCTTTTTGTTCTTCTAAAATTCGTAATTCCTGCATTTTTCTTGATAAACTTTCTTTTAAACATTCTTCTTTTAAATTAAAAATTAATTCTATAATTTCTTTTTCCAGATTAACATCTTCTCCATAAAAAACCTCTGCTTCAAAAATTAAATCTTCTATCGAATCTTTTAATTTATTATTAACTTCTACTTCTGTCATGCCTAAAATTTCTAAAACTTCAGTCTGTAATTTATCAGCATTTATCTTCTTCTTCTTGTCTCCTAATGTATTTTGCCAAAATATTATTCCCAATAATCTACGTTCTATGTAATCTTTTTTAAATAAAATACTTTCTATTTTTTTTGCTTCTTTAATTTCTTCTTTTTCATATTTTAACTCTTGTTCTACCTTTTTTAAATTGGCTCTTATATCATCTTCACTTATTCCAGATTTATTTGACACTAAAGATATAAAATGAGATTTTTTAACAGGATTATTTATAAAAGAAATATATGGTATCACTTTACTATCTATCTCTAATTTAGTTTTAAGAATATCATTATCTTTATTAATTAAAACATATTTATCTACAAGAAATTCAATAATGTGCTTTGAATCTCTTATAACTTCACGCCAAGCATCAATGCCTTTTTGAGAAATTAAATCAGCTGGATCCATACCATCAGGAACTTGTGTAGCTTTTACATTCATATCGGAAAATAAAGCAAGTGCAATTGGTGTCGCACGTAAAGAAGCATTAAAACCAGCTTTATCAGAATCAAAAATAAATATAATATTTTGAGATAAACGACTAACAACACCGAGATTGTTTATTATATTATCTTTTGATCTATCAGAACCAACTAACGCAGTACCAGAAGTCGCAATAGTATTCCTAAATCCAGCCTGATGCGATAACATTAAATCAAACTGACCTTCTACTAAAATAGAAAAATTATTCTTTCGAATAGATTCTTTTGCTTTATCTAAACCAAAAAGCACAGAAGATTTATTAAAAATAGGAGTATCAGGGCTGTTTAAATATTTTGCTGACTTTTCATCATCTATAAAAATTCTTCCTGAAAAAGCAACAACACGTCCACTGGAATCAGAAATTGGAAACATAATTCTTCCTCTGAATCTATCATACATTGCCTTATTTGCATCATCAGGTTTTTTTACAAGACCTGCAAGTTCAATTTCTTTATCAGAAAAATTTTTAGATTTTAAATAATCAAATAATGTTCTCCAGTCAAGTAAGGCAAAACCTATTCTAAAATCTTTTATGGTTTTATCTTCTAATCCCCTAGTTTTAAGATAATCCAAAACTTCTTTATTTTCGGCTAAATTATTAGTGTAATACTTAGTAGCTTCTTCCATTACTCTATATAATTTTTCTTTTTCCGAAAAAACTAATTCGCCTTCTTTTGGATTATAAGATTCCAAAATTACTCCCGCTCTTTCAGCAAGCAATTTAAGCGCTCCTCGAAAATCCAATCCTTCAAATTCTTCTACAAAAGTAAATATGTCTCCTTTCGCTCCACAACCAAAACAATAATAATTCCCTCTATCTACTGACACGAAAAAAGACGGTGTCTTTTCATTGTGAAAAGGACATCTAGCTTTTAAATTAGATCCAGCTTTTTCTAATTTTATATACGAAGAGACAACTTCTTGAATTGACAGCCTCTCCTTAATTTTTTGAACGGGAGAGTTCATAATTATTTTTTTATTCTTCTGCAACTGGAATATTTTCCTTTTGAACGAAACCAGTTCCAGCTGGAATTAATCGGCCTATAATAACATTTTCTTTTAATCCTCTTAATGTATCAACACCGCCTTTAATAGCATTTTCAATAAGAACTCTGTTCGTATTTTGAAAAGAAGCAGCAGACAACCAACTTTTAGTTCTAAGAGATACTTCTGTTATTCCAAGCGCAACAACATCGACTTTTGCTTCTTTTTTATTTATGCCAACTATTCTTAAATTCTCATCAAGAAGTGCAGAATTTTCAACTATATCTCCAGTAGAAAAATTAGTTTCCCCAGAATCTTTTATTTTTCTTCTTGAAAACATCTGTCTAACAATAATTTCTATATGTTTTCTTGAAATAGAAGCACTCTGAAGTTCATAAACTTTATTTATTTCTCTAATAATATATTCTTCTGCCATTTCTTTTCCTCCGTGTTTAAAAATTTCGGCAATGTCAGCAGATCCATCTGTTAATAATTTTCCTTTTATTACTTTCTCACCAACTTTAACTATCGGTGTTCTGCGAAATGGTGCAATATATTCTATTTCATTCTTTTTTCCATCTACTTTTGAATCTGATAAAACTTTTATAAGAGTTTCTTTTTCATCTTTATTTTTTATTTCAATAACTTCTCCATCTGTTTGAGAAATAATTGCTGGATTTTTTGGAATTCTTCTTTCAAAAATTTCCTCAACACGGGGAAGACCTGTAGTTATGTCTGTACCAGCAACACCTCCAGCATGGAAAGTTCTAAGTGTAAGCTGAGTTCCTGGTTCACCAATAGCCTGAGCCGCAATAATTCCAACAGCTTCACCAAGTTTAACTAAATTATTTCTACCTAAATCTAAACCGTAACATTTCTGACAAATACCATGAATAGTTTTACAAGTAAGTGGAGATCTAACAAAAACTTCGTCAAAACCAATTCCCTCTATTATACATGCTTCTTCTTTTGTAACTAAAAATCCTTTTTTATAAAGTACTTTACCGTCTTTATCTTTAAGATCACTAGCCAAGACTCTTCCTCTTATATTTTTTGAAAGAGAAATTTCAACACCAGAAACATTTTCTTTTCTAACTATTTTACCATCTTTTGTTCCACAATCTTCTTCAGTTACAACGACATCCTGAGCAACATCAACCAGTCTTCTTGTTAGATAACCAGCTTTTGCTGTATTCAGTGCCGTATCAGATGCTCCCTTACGTGCACCGTGAGTAGTAACGAAATATTCAATTGGAGAAAGACCTTCTAAATAACAAGGAATAATCGGAAATTCCAATACTATACCTTGATTATTTTGAATTAAACCTTTCATTCCAGTCATCTGGATAAGTTGACCCATAGAACCTCTCGCTTCTGAAGTAAATAAATCATAAGTAGAACCATTTTTATCAAGCGTTTTTGGTAAAACTTTTTCTATTTGTTTTTTAACTTGAGTCCAAATTTCAATAACTTTCTGATATCTTTCTTCTTCAGAAAGAAGACCTTCTTCCCATTGAGAAACAACTTCTTCTGCTAATTTTTTACCATCTGCCACTATTTTAATTTTCTCTTCTGGAACTTTAATATTATCTAATCCCCAAGTTGTTCCAGAAACAGTTGCGTATTTAAATCCAAACTGTTTTATTTTATCTAAAATAGAAGGAGTCTCATCTATGCCGTAATGTATAATTAATTCATCCACTAATGCAGAAAGTCTTTTCCCTGTCATCTCATCATTTGTAAAAGCAAAATCATTTGGCAAAATACTATTAAATAGTAATTTTCCAACTGAAGTTTCAAACATTTCACCACTATATTTTTTATATTTAACAGTATCAGTTGCCAAAACTTTTATTTTTGCTCTTAGGGAAATAACTCCAAATTCATAAGCAGTAATAGCAACATTAGGACTAGAAAAATATTTTCCTTCTCCATCTTCACCATCAACTGATTTTGTCATCCAATATGACCCCAAAACCATATCCATTCTTGGGTGCACTATCGGATCTCCGTTTTGTGGTTTAAGTAAATTTTTATTTGCTGCCATTAAATTTTTAGCTTCATCCTGTGCTTCTTCTGACAAAGGAACATAAACAGCCATCTGGTCTCCATCAAAGTCTGCGTTAAAAGCTGCACAAACCAAAGGATGTACTTGAATTGCATTTCCTTCAATTAAAATAGGATTAAATGCCTGAATACCCAATCTATGCAATGTAGGCGCTCTGTTTAGTAAAACATATTTACCTTTAATTACTTCTTCAAGTATTGCCCAAACTTCCGGTGTTCTTTCTTCTATAAGCTTATTAGCCCCACGAATATTAAAAGTTAATTCAGCTTCTAATATTTTAGAAATTATAAAAGGTCTAAAAAGTTCAAGCGCCATCAATTTTGGTAAACCACATTGGTTTAATTTTAATTCAGGACCAACAACAATAACAGAACGTCCAGAATAATCTACACGCTTACCAAGTAAATTCTGTCTAAATAAACCCTGCTTTGATTTTAAATTATCAGAAAGAGATTTAAGTGCTCTCTTCTGAGACTGACTCATTGCGACACTGTCATTTTGTTTCGCAATAGAATTATCTATCAAAGCGTCAACTGCTTCTTGAATTATTCTTTTTTCATTTCTTAAAATAACATCTGGTGCATTTATTTCTTTTAATTTTTTTAATCTATTATTTCTGTTTATTACTCTTCTGTATAAATCATTCAAATCAGAAGTAGCATGTCTACCACCATCAAGAGCAACCATTGGCCTTAATACTGGAGGGATAACTGGAATTACAGTAAGAAACATCCATTCTGGACGAATATCTGCATAAATCATTGATCTAATTAAAGATAATCTTTTCTGTAATTTTTCTTTATCTACAACACTTGCTTTCTCAAGCATTTTTTCTGTATGAATTTTAAGCTTATTTAAGTCTAAATTCTTAAAAATAGAATTAATAGCTTCTGCCCCAATATTTGCTTCAAAACAAGTCCCATATTTTAAAGAATAATGATGAAACATTATTTCATTCAGAACTTTTCCTTCAAATATTTCACCAATTTCTTTTTTCGTACTTGAGAATAAATTCTTTAATTTTTCACGAGTATCATCATCTGCACAATTTTTTAATTTACTTTTATATTCCTTTTCTAAATTTTCAAGAATTTTTTCTTTTTCTTCTTCAAAAACTTTTGTAACTATATATCCAGCGAAATAAATAACTTTTTCTAAATCAGATACAGAAATATTTAATAAAGTGCTCATTCTTGATGGCACGCCTCTTAGGAACCAAATATGCGCAACTGGTGTAGATAGCTCAATATGTCCCATTCTTTCACGTCTAACAATAGATCGAGTTACTTCAACTCCACATTTTTCACAAATAATATCTTTATATCTTATTCTTCTATATTTTCCGCAGTAACACTCATAATCTTTTTCAGGTCCAAAGATTTTTTCATCAAAAAGACCGCCTCTTTCAGAACGTCCTGTTCTGTAATTTATAGTTTCAGGTTTTGTAACTTCACCATATGACCATTCTTTTATTTGCTCTGGTGATGCAAGTTTTAATGTAATTTTATCAAATTCTGTTATATTTAAAGTCTTCATATATTTTTTATTTTTTATTTTAGTCTTTTAACTTTTAATTCTAAATATTATTTTATTATTATTTTTCAGAATTATTATCACTATTTTTATCTGAATTTTTTTCTAACTTAACATCCAGAGCAAGACCTCTCAAATAATTTAACATCACATTAAAAGATGCTGGGGAATTCGGTGCCTTGATAGTTTCATTCTTAATAATAGAATCAAAAGTCTGAGAACGACCCATTATATCGTCAGACTTAATAGTAAGCATTTCTCGTAAAGTATAAGCAGCACCATAACCTTCAAGTGCCCAGACTTCCATTTCTCCAAATCTCTGACCTCCACCTTGAGCTTTACCTCCAAGCGGTTGCTGTGTAATAAGAGAATATGGCCCAATAGAACGCATATGTATTTTATCTTCAACCATATGGTGAAGTTTTAACATATACATACAACCAACTGCAACATCTTGTTTAAAATCTTCTCCAGTTCTTCCATCAAAAAGTTTTACTCTTCCGTTTTCTGGAACTCCAGCTTTCTTTAATTCTTCTTTTATCTCGTCATGAGTCGCACCCAAGAAAGATGGCACAATAGCTTGATAGCCTAATTTCTCAGCAGCCAAGCCCAAATGTATCTCTAAAATCTGTCCCAAGTTCATACGAGAAGGCACACCAAGTGGTGAAAGTATAATATCTATCGGTGTTCCATCTGCCATGTATGGCATATCTTCTTCTGGTAAAACAGTCGAGATAACACCTTTATTTCCATGACGTCCTGACAATTTATCTCCAACTGAAATATTTCTTATCTGTGCAACTTCTATAATAATTTTTTTAATAATTCCAACTTCTAGGCTATGCCCCAAATCACGAGAAAAAATCTTTACACCAATAATACGCCCGCGTTTTCCATGCTCCATTCTTAATGAAGTATCTTTTACGTCACGAGCTTTTTCCGCAAAAATAGATCTGAGTAATCTTTCTTCTGGTGTTAATTCTGTTTCACCTTTTGGTGTAATTTTACCAACTAAAATATCATTCTCTCTAACTTCTGCTCCAATACGGATTATTCCATCTTCATCTAAATCTTTTAATTTTAATTCTCCAACATTTGGAATATCACGAGTAGTAATTTCTGGTCCAAGTTTTGTATCACGAACTGCACAAATAAATTCTTCTAAATATATAGAAGTAAATTTACTGTTTTTTACTAGTCTTTCAGAAACAATAATAGCATCTTCATAATTAGATCCAGACCAAGATAGAAAAGCAACAAAAGCATTTTGTCCAATAGAAATCTGTCCATCCACAGTACTTGAAGTATCAGCTATCACATCTCCCTTTTTAATTTTATCACCCATATTAACAATTGGACGTTGATGAAAAGCAGAAAAATTATTATTTCTTAAAAAATTAATTAAATCATAGGTTTTCTCTTTTTTACCTTTTACTATAATCTTTTTAGCGTCTATATAAGAAACAACACCATCTTCTTGTGCAATTACTAATCTTCCTGAATCACGAGCTGTAAGTTCTTCCATTCCAGTAGCAACAAGTGGCATCTCTGTAAGAACACATGGAACAGCTTGCTTCTGCATATTTGATCCCATCAATGCTCTATTCGCGTCATTGTGTTCTAAAAACGGAATCATAGAAGTTGCGATAGAAAATGCCTGATTAGCAGCAACATCTATAAAATCAACTTCTTCTTTAGAAATCATCCCAGGTTCAGTTTTTATTCTAGCTGGAACTCTTTCGTCTGTTATTTTTCCATTTTTATCATAAGAGATACCAGCATGAGTAATATTATATTTTTCTTCTTCAAGTGCATTTAAATACTGAACTTCTCCAGTAATTTTACCGTTTTTTACTTTTACATAAGGCGTTTCAATAATCCCAAAATCATTTATTTTCGCATAAGTAGCCAAATGCAAAATAAGTCCAATATTTGGTCCTTCTGGAGTATGAATTGGACAAACTCTTCCGTAATGAGAAGGATGCACGTCACGAACTTCAAGACCTGCTCTTTCACGAGTTAAACCTCCTGGCCCAAGAGCTGAAAGAGTTCTTAAATGTTCCATTTCATAAAGCACATTTTCCTGTGCCATAAACTGCGAAAGTTGATTTGTAGTAAAAAATTCTTTTATTCTTGCTTGCAATGGTCTTTGATTAATAATCTGAATTGGCATTGCAGTATCAACATCAATAATAGACATTCTATCTTGAATATTTCTTTTAATCTGCATAATTCCGGTTCTGATTTTTTGTTGAAGCATTTCTCCAACAAAACGAACTCTTCTTTGTCCCAAGTGATCTATATCATCAGCTCTTGTATCTGGATTATTATTAGAATCAATAATGTTTTTTATAATACTAACTAAATCTTCTTTAGAAATAGTACGACGAGCTAACTCAACTTCTTCCATTGATTTCTCAAATCTTTTATTAAATCTAAATCTACCAACTGGAGATAAATCATATCTTTCTGAAGTAAATAAAGAATTAATAAATTCCTTAGCATTGTCTGCTGTAGCCATATCACCGTCTCTTAATCTTTTATATATTTCAACATAAGAATCTGCTGGAGTTTTAGCAGAATCTTTAGCTAAACATATATTTATTATTTCTTCATAATTACCTTTTCCACCGGAGGCGGATCCGCCTTTGGCGGAAAATTCTTTTAAAATTTCTTCATCTTTTAAATATCCCATCGCACGAAATAGAGAAATTACTGGGAATTTTCTTTTTTTATCTATACGAACATAAATTGCACCATCAGCTTCTGATTCTATTTCAATCCAAACCCCACGAGCTGGAATAACTTTTGCGCCAAAAAATCTTTTTCCTTTATTTTCAGACTCTGTAAAAAATACACCGAAAGAACGAGCAAGCTGTGGAACTATCACACGTTCTACTCCGTTTATTATAAAAGTTCCATGCGAAGTCATTAAAGGAAGTTCAGACATAAAAATCTCCTGATCTTTAACAGTTCCTAAAATTTTATTTGTTAGCTTTACACGAATTTTTAAAAGTCCTTGATAAGAAGTTTTATTTATTTTTGCAGAATTTTCATCATGCTTTGGTTCTTCAACAGAAAAAGAAGTTAAATCAAGCTGAAACTTTTTTCCAGAATAATCTTCTATTGGAGAAAATTCTTTCAAAACTTCTTTTATGCCAGATTCAACTAACCATTCAAAAGATTTTAATTGCGACTCTATTAAATTAGGAAATTCTATTAGCGGCTTCTTATATCTAGAAAAATACTTCTTAGGACGTTTTGTTTCTTTGTGCATGTTTTTTACGAGAATTTAAAACATCAAAAATTAAATTAAATAAAAAGACAAAAAGAAAAACACAAAACGCTCTTCTTTTCAGCTTCCTATTATTTATTTCGGATATTGATTAAAATTAATAATTAAACCATATTAATAATCAGGAGATTTCATCCGAAACACAATCATTCAATCACAGATAAGTATACTTATTTACAGATTTTTGTCAAATTTATTTTGGGGATACTATAAAAATTCTTTTTGATAACATTGTTTGCAATACAATATTTCAGATCTATCTGGAGAATATGGCGTTTCAAATTCAACCTGACATTTTCCTTTGTGATTATGATTCCCATTTTCACACATACAAACTCTATGCCACAATCTCCACGGCAACGACCTTTTTAATCTAACAAAATAACGGCAATTCGGACAAGCCCTCGGTAATGGCAAATTCATACGTTTATAAAATTGCAATTCTACTGGAACGATACGAAATGCTTTTGTACATTGATGATTACATAAACCTCCATGTTCACAACTAATAGTTTCTTTTAAAATCTCATCCGTCACATCAGAAATACCATCCGGAATATTTTTACTATCTAACGTCGCATCATAGTTCCTATCTGCATCATCAAACCATCTATAATTTTTTTTAAGAATTTCTTCTTTTGATAATGGAAATTGTTCAAAAGCCATTGTTTCGTTGTAAGCAAAAGGAGAAATTTCAGCAGGAAAAAATTCTCCAAATTTATATGTACAATTATTTTTATCAATATATGGCATTTCTTCCATTTGTTTTTTTATTTTTTCTAACAAAATAAAATATTCCTCTTTAGAGTATTGCTTGTTTAAAATACAATACTGTTTTTTTCTTAATCCAATGCAACCAAAAGCATTTTTTAAATCAATGCACCCTTCACAATAGTATGTTTGCATCGTATTAAAAGTACGAGCACAAAAAGCAATTTCATAATTCCCTCGCCCACTACAAATAGATTCATACATTCGTTCTCCTCGTCCAGAATCAAGCATGTCATAAGAATCTTTTAAAGCATTAACAGAATAAAAAATATAGCGAATATTTTCTGAACCCCAAATATAAAAACAAGAAAGACAATTTTTGGAATTTTCTATGATATCTCCGGTACAATTTACAGCATTTACCAATTTAGCAAAAACAACAACTGTATCTTTCATTAATTGTTCATATTCTTCTGTTAACCTTTTCAACGAAGAAAAAGACGCTAAATTTTCTTTTTTTATAGCTTTTTCATATTCAGTTTTTGAAAGTTTTTTATTCCCAAAAACATAATTTTGATTCCTCTGGTTAGAAGACATAAAGCAATTCTGGCAGTTCACGCAGTTAAAAAGAAACATTGAATCAATACACGAATCTGATCTAGTCAGGTAGGAACAATGATAATTATGGTTAGAATCGACAACTTCATAACAAAGTTCGTCCTCTCTAAAACTTAGAGAATCAAAACACATTCTGTTGTCTCTGTTCACAAATACTGAATAATAGACATCTTCTGATTTAGCTACATTGTGTGAAAGATATATGTTTTTACTTCCATAAGTATAATTTGCATATTCGCATCCACCACTGTTATTACCCGATTGTTCCATACAAAGTAAAGGAATATTCCTTCTAAAATTCTCATATTGAGTAAAAAAATCTATTGAAAAATCATAATCTACATAATAAGAAGACGGGTCAAATTTATCTGAAAAATAACAGTCAAAACACCAAACTTTGTACGGAGCGCTAGGATTAAAAATAGAAACCATTTTTTTACCACAATTATCACAATTTCTGTTATATAAATTTCTGACATTAAATGTCATCATTCTCCTTATCAATCTACATTCCGGACAAAAAGTCGGCGCTGGAACTTTTATTTTTTCATAAAAATCAAAATCCTCTTGCTCAATAACAAAATCTTTTTTGCAATTTTGACAATTTTTAGTTTCGTTTTTCATTTTTCTTCCAATTCTCTATATTTTTGTGATGCCCAGACAATAAAACTTTAGGCACTTTATAATTCTTATTTTTATATTTTAAAATTTCTGGTCGTGTGTAAACTTCACTACTAGAAATTCTCTCTTCTTCTAAACTTTCATATTTACCCAAAACGCCTTTAATCTGCCGAGAAATGCAATCAACCAAAATCATCGCTGGAATTTCCCCACCAGTCAGAACATAATCACCAATAGATATTTTTTTTGTTTTCAAAATTTTATCAACTCGCGCATCTATCCCCTCATATCTGCCACAGATTAAAATAATATCAGTATATTTTTTAGCCTTGCCCGTAGAGCCATGGCCGAGGGAAACTTTTTTCGCGAAATCAGTAGTAAATTTTTCAGCACTGGGCACAAAATTTATAATTAAAATTTTCTTTTTATTTTTTATTTTACTAACAGCTTTTTCTACTGCTTTCAAAATCGGCTCAGCTTTCATCACCATTCCCGGTCCGCCACTGTATGGTTTATCATCAACAGGTTTGTAACCAGTTTTATTTTTATTATTTTTTATAAAATCTCGTGGATTATAGAATTTAACAGATATTTTTTTATTCTTAATCGCCCGCCCAATAATAGACTCATTCAAATAAGAGTTGAACATATCTGGGAATATAGTAATAATGTGAAATTTTATCATAAAAAATTGCTTGCCCTACGAAGCTTAGGCGAAGGAGGGTAATTATGTGGAAATACATAACAGATTTAGTGTATAAATTTTAAGACATAAATGCAAATAAAAAAGGCCTCTTTTAGAAGCCTAAAAAATACAAGAATTTTTAAAAAAAAATTACTTCGTAAACCGAATTTTCAGTCTCGATATATATTTTTTCTTTTTTCTTGAAAATTTTTATAACACCACTGGTTTGACCATTTGGAGAAAAATGAATCGGGTGTCCAAACTCTAACCAATAAGAAATGAGACCACTTATTGAATCTCCAAGTCCAACATCATACGAAAGCTTATTCTTAACTTTAACTTTCGTTATCTTGATATAAGTACCTTTAATCAAACCGTACTTTTCCGCTTTCTCAGAAAAACTACGCTCTTTGCGATTTTTTAATAAAGAAATAATAGGCATCGGCATATTGATAAGTTTTAAAGGTTAAACAATTTTCTACATTAAATTAAAAAGAAATAAAATCACAGATTCTCTTCCCTATGTGTTTCTTAATCTCTTTTTGTAAAAGGGTAGGAGTAATTTTTCTGGGAACCAGCATGAATGCGAAAGAATTTTCTCCTAAAGCATCTGGTGCTGTTTTTGGTTTGAAACGAAATAAAAGTATTCCACCTATCTTTCGGTGGTGATATTTTTTTAGATCTTTCAAAAAATCTTCCCAAAGGAAGTGGGTTCTGGGATCTTTTCCATGATCTGCACTTTCACTTATTTTTCCAAACATGGAATTTAATTCTTTTGTTGCAAAAGTCGGAATACAGTCTGCTGTGCTACTCATAATATTAAAATTTAAAGGTTCAACAATTTTTCTTTAGAATACCATTTATTAGATATTTAGTCAAACAAAAAAACCCAGAACAAGTCTGAGTCTTTTTGGCTCGCCCGTGGGCTATGCCCGAGGGTTAAAATTCTTTAATTTAAATTCCTTTCAAATCTTCCATAGCTTGATCAACAGTTTGTGTTGAAGCGCTTGGAGCTGGTCTTGTACTTCCTTCTGGTTCATTGATTTTTAGATTAACGCGAGCGTTATTCTTCATACCAATTACGCGAAGAAGAGTTCTGATAGCTTTTGCAGTGTTTCCCATTCTTCCTATGATTTTTCCCATATCAGCTGGGTTCACAGTTAGACTTATGAGAACACCCATTTCATCGACAGTACGATCGATAACAACATCGTTCGGATTATCAACGAGAGCTTTCACTACGTATTCTAGGAATACTTTGTCAGCATCTTGCATATGTGTTTCAGATAAATATTTTTAATCGGTGCAGTTTTCCGACCAAAGCAACTGCTTCTTTCAATTATACAGAATTATTTTTTAGCTTTCAACTGTTTTCTTTTCAAAGTTGGCTTTTTCTTAGGTAAAACATTCTTTTTCTTTTTTTCTATTACTTTCTGACTAACTAAAAAGTTATGCATTGTGTCAGAAACCTGTGCGCCTTTTGACATCCAATATTTTATTCTGTCAGTCTTAAAATTTGCCTCTCCAGCTTTTGGATTATAAGTTCCAACGATTTCCAAAAACTTTCCACTTTTAGTGCTGTTCTTAGAATCAGTTAAAACTGCTCGGAAAGCAGGATCATTTTTTCTTCCTATTCTTTGTAATCTAATTTTTAACATATTGCTTATATTAACATAAACCTTCTAAAAAGCAACTTAATACTAATTATTAATAAATAATTATGCTATATTTAATAAATGGCAAAAAAGAAAAAAACTAATAATAAAAACAAAACCAACAAAAACAGCAGGCAAAAACTCGAAGGGGTTATTTCTGTAAATAGCAAAGGAATGGGCTATGTAACTTTAGAAAATAAAGAAATAGATATAGAAATTGATTCTAATCATCTTAATACTGCATTAAATGGCGATTTAGTAAAAATAGAATTGCTTTCCAAAAAACGTGGTCGCGAAATTGGAAAAGTTGTGAATATAATTTCCCGAGCAAAAAATGGCTTTGTTGGGGTTTTAAAAAAAATAGAAAAAAATATATTTTTAGTTCCAGATGACATAAAAATGTATGCTGATATTTTTATTGATCCAAATAAATTAAATAATGCAGAAATTGGACAGAAAGTTTTTGTGAAAATAATTTCTTGGAAAGACAGTCAAGGAAATCCAATCGGGGAAGTAAAAAAAATAATTGGAAATCCTGGAGAAAATGAAACCGAAATGCACGCTATTGCACTTGAAAAAGGTTTCGACAATTCCTTATCTGAATCTGCAGAAAAAGAAGCAAAAATTATAAAAGAAAACGGTATAAGTTCAGAAGATTATAAAAATAGAAAAGATTTTAGAAAAACCTTAACTTTCACTATTGACCCAGAAGACGCAAAAGATTTCGATGATGCTATTTCATTTCGAAAACTCCCCTCCTCTTCTAAGGAGGGGGTTGGGGGTGGTGAATATGAAATAGGCATACATATTGCTGATGTTTCTAATTATGTAAAACCTGGCAGTGAATTAGACAAAGAAGCAAAAGGGCGAACGACTTCTGTTTATTTAGTAGACAGAACAATTCCAATGCTTCCAGAAGTACTTTCTAATGACTTGTGTTCTTTAGTTCCAAATAAAGACAGACTAACAATGAGCGCGGTTTTTGTTTTAGATAAAAATGCAAAAATAAAATCAGAATGGTTTGGAAAAACTGTAATACACTCAGCAAAACGTTTTACTTATCAAGAAGCTGAAGATGCTATCAAAAATAACAAGTTAGCTTATCACAAGGAACTAGCTATTTTAAATAATCTAGCTAAAAAATTAACAGAAGAAAGATTTGAGCACGGTGCAATGTCTTTGGATCAAGAAGAGGTAAAATTTGTTTTAGATAAAGATGGAAAGCCGATTAAAGTTATAAAAAAAATCAGAGGTGATTCTAATAGATTAATAGAAGAATTCATGCTTTTAGCTAATAAGAAAGTAGCTGAACTTATTTCAAAAGGTACAAAAAAGGGCCAAGAAGAAGGAATTTTTGTATACAGAGTTCACGACTTGCCAAGTAAAGAAAAAATGCATGATTTAACTTTATTTCTAAAAGGCATGGGGCATAATTTGCCAATGAAAAACGGTGTAATCCCACCAAAAGAATTAAATAAACTTTTAGAAAAATTAAAAGGTAAAAACGAACAAGAAACTATCAGCAAAGCTGTAATTAGATCCATGGCAAAAGCAATTTATTCTACTGAAAATATCGGACATTACGGTTTAGCTTTTGCATATTACACACATTTTACTTCACCCATTAGAAGATATCCAGACATAGTAGTGCATAGATTTTTGCAAGATTATTTATCCGGTAAAAAAATTACAAAAGATAAATTAGAAAGCTACCAAAAAATTTCACAAAAATCTTCTGAACAAGAAAAAAAAGCATCAGACGCAGAACGAGCTTCTATAAAATACAAGCAGGTAGAGTATATGTCAGAAAGAATTGGTCAAAATTTTGATGGAATAATAAGTGGTGTTACAAAATGGGGAATATATGTAGAAGAAAAAGAAACAAAATGTGAAGGTTTAATACAGCTTAGAAATCTAAAAGATGACTTTTATAGTTTTGATGAGAAAAAGTTTGAACTAGTAGGACAGAAAAATAAAAAAAGATATAAAATAGGAGACACAGTAAAAATAAAAGTTAAAGACGTTGATTTAGAAAGAAAAACTATAGATTATATTTTAATTTAGAATGCAAAAAAAGTATAAATTTTTAATAATAAGCTTAATTATAACTGGAATAATCTGGATATTTTTTAGTTTTATAGCTTTAAATTACGAATCTATAAATACTTACAGTAGTAATAATTTAAATAAAGAAAAAACAGAAGAACTTTTTTATTTTACAAAAGCTAATACTAATCCACCAAAAGTAAAAGCCGAGGCATTTTTAGTTGGAGATCTAGATACAGGTAAAATAATATTAGAAAAAAACAAAGATGTTATTTTACCCATAGCATCTATTTCTAAATTATTTACTGCAACTGTTTCTACAGAAAGTAAAGAAACAGATAAAATCGCAAAAGTATCACAAAAAGCATTATCCACAGAAGGCGAAAACGGTGGATTTTATTTAGGTGAAAAAATTAAAGTTTCTGATTTGATTTATCCCCTACTTCTTGAATCAAGTAATGATGCAGCAGAAATAATTGCAGAAAGCTTTGACAGAACTAATTTTATAGAAAAACTTAATCAAAAAGTTCAAGATTTAAAATTAACTTCTACTTCATTTGCTGACCCAAGCGGACTTTCAGAAAAGAATTTATCAACAGCTTCTGAATTATTCTTATTCGCTAAATATCTAAATATAAATCATAAAGACTTATTAGATATTACAACTTTAAAAAGTTTTAATAATAAAAAACATAGTTGGTTTAATAACAGTCAGTTTCTTAAACTAGAAGGCTATTTAGGTGGAAAAAGAGGTTATATAGATGAATCATTACAAACTGCATTATCCATCTTTTCTCTACCATTAGGCGGAGAAGAACCAAGAAATATTGGAATTGCTTTATTACGAAGCACAGATAGATTAAAAGATATGCAAAATATAATAAATTATCTAAGAAAAAATATATTTTACGGCACAGAAAAAGAAGCGAGCATAGCTTGGACAAAACAAGATCCGAATATTTTAGCAGAAAAAGATCCAGATTTTGTAAAACTAGTTTTTGCTGGAGATATTATGCTAGACAGAGGTGTAAAAAATTCTGTCATGAAAAATTTTAATGGCGATTATTCTTTACTGTTTAAAAATTTAGACATAATAGAAAAAGCTGATATTGCTTTTGCTAATTTAGAAGGCTCAGCTTCAGATAAAGGCGTAGACAGAAAAAATCTATATTCTTTCAGAATGGATCCATCCGTAATTCCAGCACTAAAAGGCGCTGGTTTTAGTATTCTTTCTGTTGCGAATAACCACATCGGCGACTGGGGCAAAGAAGCATTTATAGATACTTTAGGAAGATTAAAAGAAAACGAAATACTTTATACTGGTGGAGGATTAAATAGCATAGCAGCTGAAAATCCAACTATTATAGAAAAATATGGAATAAAAATTGGCTATTTAGCATTTACTGATACGGGACCAGATTGGATGAAAGCTACAGAAACTCAATCTGGAGTTCTTCTAGTAAGCAATCCACGATTTACAGAAATAGTAAAAAACGCTGCTACTAAAGTTGATTATCTAATAATAACTTTCCATTTCGGCGATGAATATAAAAAAGTACACAACAGCAGGCAAGAATATTTGGCTCACAGCGCAATAGACAATGGCGCAAAAATAGTTATCGGCCAACATCCACATGTAGTTCAAGATACAGAAGTTTATAAAGACGGCTTTATTGCATACTCGTTAGGAAACTTTATTTTTGATCAGCATTTTTCTGAAGATACTATGCAGGGAATGTTATTAGAAATGAAATTAAACAAAGACGGCTCAATGTTTATTACAAAAAATACTCTTAAATTATCAAAATCATACCAACCTGAAACTATAATTAAAGGCAAGGAGGAAAAACTTAAATTAGATTTAGGAGAAATAGAAATAAAAGTGCAATAAAAATTCCGCGATGTCAATCGCGGATTGTTATTACTATCCATATTCCTTATTTTTGAATTTCCTTAGGAAAAAATAAAACGTCAAAAGATTCAATTTTTCTAACTCTTTCAACATCAATAAACAAAACTCCTTCAATTTCTACAGCATCAATAATATCGTACACCATAGAACCGTCAGGAATTTCATCTGCATCGTAGGAGCAAAGAGAAAATTCTTTCTCCTCAATAAGTTTAGCCACATCTTCTTCCTTTAAAAGGTTCTCCTTGAGAAAAGCCTCCAAAGTAAACAGCTCAGCTGGCCCCAATTGATAATCACTACCCAAATCGAAAAATCTGGAAAGCACTAATTTTATTTTTTTCATCGTCGTAAATTTTAAATTAATATTTATGTGAATTGTCCCAAATCATCAAAATTAATTAATAACTTAAGACAATTCACTATTTATTAAAACTAAAAAATACGGGTTTTTTAACGTACTAAATACCTGCATAGTATAGCATGTATAAATAGAAAAGTCAAGCTTAAATAGCTTGGAAAATAAGGGCTGTTTATAAAATCAAACCCCTCCTAACCTCCCCTTGTCAGGGGAGGAAAAAATAAAAGTCCCCCTGACAAGGGGGATTTAGGGGGTTATTGCATTTTACTCCCCTCCTTTTCAAGGAGGGGGTTGGGGGTGGTAATTAAAATCACCACCTCGCCCTTCGCAAAGCTCAGGGCACTCCTCCTCAAAAAGGAGGAGAGATAAAAATGTAATAAAAAAACCGTTGCAACGAAAGCCGCAACGGAATAAATTAACCTATGTATAACATGTTTACATATCATTTTTACATAACATTTTATAGAATGCTATGATGATAAATAAGAATCCCAAAACTAGGACTGAAAGTGAGACAAGAAAAATATCCCTTGCACTTAGACCTGTAGATAAAATGCATAACCGTAACGTGGAGTTTAAACTCTCCGTGCTCAAGACAAAACTAAAAACTCCACCAAAAAATCCGGTTAAAAAAACCGATAAACCAATCCAAAATATTATCACTGTTCTCATTTTTTAGAATTTTAAAAGAGCAGATTTTATCCACTCTTTCTAATTTATACTCGAGTGAATTTTCTTGTTTTTATAATATATAATTTGAGCTAAAAAGTCAATAGTAAAAAGTAACGGTTCAATCACTTGAGAAATAAGTGATTTTTATTCCCCTCCCCCTTAACAAGGGAGGGGGTTGGGGGTGGTAATTAAAATCACCACCTCGCCCTTCGGGCACTCCTCCTCAAAAAGGAGGAGAAAAAATTATTTCGCAATAGCCGTAGCTTCATCAAACTTTACAGACAAAAGCTTAGAAGCACCGTCAGAACCAACAGTAACACCATACAAAACATCAGCACGAGACATAGTTTCCCTATTATGAGTTACAACAACAAGTTGAGAATGTTTAGAAAGTTTTTCTAGCATATCACCATATTTTCTAGAATTAGCTTCATCAAGAGCAGCATCAGTTTCGTCTAGCACTAAAAATGGCGGTGGATTTACTTGAGACATCGCAAAAAGAAGCGCAATAGAAGTTAAAGATCTTTCTCCACCAGAAAGTGCGTTTAGTTCTTTAACTTTTTTATGTGGCAAAGAAACATTAATTTCAATTCCCTGCTCTGGAACTTCATCTTCATCTATTTCTAATTCTAATTCTGTTTCAGATTGTTCTTCTTCATCTTCTATTTCTATAATTTTCTTTCTTTTAACTTCAGAAACTATTTTCAAAGAACCAGTCCCGCCATTAAACATAAGCGAGAAAAATTCTTTAAATTCTATATTAATCTTTTCTATGCCCTCTTTAAATTCAGAATCTATCTTGCTCTTCAAATCTGCCATTAATTTCTTAAGAGATTCTACGCTTGCAGATAAGTCTTCCATTTCTTTAGTAAGAAACTTTTCTCTATCAGAAATTTCTTGAAATTCTTTCACAACTTCACTTCCACCACCCAAACCAGCATCTTCTAATCTTATTTTAATTCTTTCTATTTTTTTCTTTAAAATTTCTTGAGAACTTCTATCAAATAAACCTACTATTTCAAAATTCTTGTAACCTAAAATCTCAGAACCAGCTAAAATGCTTCCCTCTTTTATTTCATTCTCAAAATAATCTTTTTCTTTTGTTATATTTTCTTCTTTTACTAAAATTATTTGTAAAGCAGAAGATAATTCCTGATGTTTTACTTTTAGATTAAACTTTTCTCTTTCTTTATCTCGATCTAATTCTAACTCTTCTGATATTTTATCTTTTAAAATTTGCATAGTTTCAGAAATCTTTTTTTCTTCTTGTTCTATCTCTTTCATTTGAACTAAAATCGCTTCTTGTGTATTTTTTAATTCATCTAAATTAACACTGGAAACTGTATTATTATAGTTATCTTGAGGCTGACTTCTGTATTCAAAATTTCTAGCAAATCTATCTAAAATATCTTTTATCTTACCCAAAAGAGGCGCGATATTCTCTAAAACATCAATATACATGGCTTCTTCTAAATATTCATGGGCTTCTTTCAAAAAAGATTCTAATTCTTCTTTATTTATTGATACATTTGAACTTTTAGCTTTTTGAACTTCCTGATTAGCTGGTTTTCTGTTTTCTTCTAACTCAATCATCCCTTCTATTCTTCCAAGTTTTCTTTCTATTTCACTTTTTGCAATACGAATTTGAGAAACTTTTTGTTCTAAATTTTCTAATTCTTTTTTATGCTTACTTTCTTTTTCTATTTTTTGATCATCATCTTTATCAGAAATTAAATTAGAAATGCTGTTTAACTCACTTGAAATTTTGCTTTTTTCTGCATGTAAGTTTTTCTGCTCACTTTGTAAATAAGTATCCTCTTTATTTAAATATTCATGATATAGATTAGTTAAATCTATTTTCATTTCTTTAGCTTTTTCAAATTTTTCAACCTGCTTTTTTAGAAAATTTAAGTGTGGCAAAATCTCTCTTCTTAATAAAGAAACTTCCCGCATATTTTCACTAGTTTTAACTAGTTTCCTATCTGCATCTTTTATTTTGTATTGATATATTTTAAGACCCAAAGCATCTTCAATCATTTCCCTTCTCTCTTTTGGTGAAGCATTTAAAATTCTATCTGATTCTCCTTGAGAAATGATATGATGTCCAGAGGAACCAATACTCACAGAAGCTAATAAATTATTTATATCTTTTAATCTAACTTCCGTGCCATTTAGCATGTATTTATTTATCCCGTCAGAATAAACTTCACGAGAAATAGAAATAGTATCAAAATTCAAATTAATATTTTCTCCCATTTCATTAGACAGCTTAAAAATTTTATCTTTATTATCTAAATAAATAATTACAGAAGCGCGAGAACTTTTTGAAAAAGATTTAGAACCTTTAAAAATAAGATCGGCCCCAGCTTTTCCACGCATTGATTTCATGGACTGCTCACCAAGAACAAATCTTACAGCTTCAACTACATTTGATTTTCCAGATCCATTTGGTCCAACAACACAAACAATTGGACTTTGAAATTCCAAGTTAGTTTTTTTAGCAAAAGATTTAAAACCGTTAATTTCAAGATTCTTAAGTCGCATAAATTATTTTTCTTTTTCTGTTATTTTATATAATTTTCCACTTGGTAAATCCACAATCCAGTCTGCGAGATCAGTCCACTTTAAACCAAATCTTCCACTCAAGCCTTTTTTGTTTTTATATTCATTCATTCCATCATAATTCCATCCAAAATATATTCCCATGTCAGTTTTTGTTTTTTCTTTTTGTATTTTATTTTTAAATGAATTTTCATCCATTGCAACCAAAGAAAGAAATCTCTTTTGTAGTGGATTAACAATTATTATTGGTTTTGACGGAGAAGAAAGATAATGTCCGGCTCTATGACGTTCTCCTGCTTTGTAACGATCTATGCTTACACAATCAGAAAATGGTATCTCGCCCAATATTGTACTGTTTGGATCAAATCCAATTCCATAAACTGTATCTCTTTCTTTTAAATCTCTCCAATAAAGCCTTTTTTCTCTTTCATCTTCAAATTTTTTTCGGCTAGGTGTTTGTGGACCAACAGGCTCACTATCAAAAGCTCCAAAAACAACATGATTAATATTATTTTCGTTTGAAAATTCTCCTTCGGTTAATTTATTAACAAGTAGATATGTTAATGTTTTGACTAAATTATTTTCTTTATCATCGTTTTTAATCCAACCATCCCCATATTTTTTTAAATCATCTATCAACATTTGTTTTAATCCTCGTTGAAAAGCAAAGGTAGCAGGAAAACTTTTTGACTCAACTGCATCCATTCTTTCCGTATCAATATATAATTTTAAAGATTCAGGAATCCTGTCTGATATATCAAAAGTTTCAAGTGTAAAATCATGTTTACCAACTTCTTCGGGATATTTTAAACTTAAACATTTATCTACTTCTTGAGTAATATCTTGTTTCCCAATTGAAATAATTTTCTTTTCAAATCCTTCAGATGGTGCTTTATATTCCTTTTTTATTTGTCTTTCGGTTAATTCTAAATCTTTTGATATTTTGTATTTAATATCTTCCTGTTCTTTTTTTAATTCTTCCTTAGCAACAAAAGAACCCTTTTCAATTGCAGTTTTTTTGAATTTATCTAAAATATCTTTTCTATGTTTTTCGAAATTAAAAGACGTTTTCATGGTTTAATAATAGCATATTTTATAGGTTTTTAATGGCTTAATTTTCCCCCCTTTTTTTACTTGACACATTGTTTTGATTTGCTATACTTTTAACATCCTTACGAAAAAGACCCTTATGGAGTTCGTCTCCATCGGGGGTTTTTTCTTTTCATCTAATTTTTTTAAGAATATTTTTTTGCTCAGCAATATAAGATATTTTTACTCCTGTTCTTTTTAATAAAACCGAACATTTTTTTGTTTCATAGGGAGATAAGATAAAATTTATTTTGTCTTTTTCTTTCAAAAATTTTACCAGAGGAGCATAGTCGCCATCGCTCGAAACTAAAATTGCTTTATTAAAATTATTTTCATAAGCATTCTGCATAGCGTGAACCACAATATCTGCATCACAATTCCCTTTTGCTTTTCCCTCACCATCAAAAATAACTTCCTTAAAAACAAGAATATAACCTTGATTTTGTAATTTTGTGTAAAGATCTTTATATTTAGGAATTAATCCTAAAAATAAATACGTTTGCTTAACGCCAAATTTTTCTTTAAGCCAAATTCTGAAACGTCCGTAGTCAAATTCCCAATCTAAACTTTCTATACCTTTATGTAAATTCGCTCCGTCTATATAAGCAACATTATTTTTATCTTTATTCATCTCAATCCAACCAATTTTTTGCTTTTAATGCGTTTTCAGCGGCTTTTTGTTCGGCTTCCTGTTTTGATTTACCTTTTCCCTCAGCTATTAAATCAGAACCAAAAAATATTCCAATAGTAAAATGCTTATCATGATCTGGACCGGACTCACTTAAAACTTTATATGCTGGAGTAAAACCAGCAAATTCCTGTGCTTTTTCCTGAACTGAACTTTTAGCATCACGCCAAAGTTTTTTTGCAACGATTTCTTCTGTGTAAGGCAATAAAACTTTCGTAACAAATTTATCTGCAACCGCATAACCTTGATCTAAATAAACAGCTCCAACGTATGCTTCAAAAGTATTAGCTAAAATATACTGCCTAGCTTTTCCAATATCTTTTGTTTCTCCTTTTGATAAAAGTAAAAAATCATTCATTTTAACTTTAGAAGCAATTTCTGAAAGAATAATCGCATTAACCAAAGCAGAGCGAAAAGCTGTTAATTCCCCTTCTGTTTTACCAGGATATTTTTTATATAAAAAATCAGTAACGATAAGTTCTAAAACAGCATCTCCTAAAAATTCTAATCTCTCATTGTGGGCAAGATCACCAGCTGGATTTTCATTAATAAAAGACCGATGAATAAAAGCCTGTTTTAATAAACCTTTATCTTTAAATACTATTTTTGTTTTTTTCTCAAATTCTGAAAAATCTATCATGCCAAATTTATATGAACGAAGTGAATAATAAATTTGCGCACCCAGCACATAACTCAACAAAAATATTATTGTGATTATTTGATTCTCGACCTACAAAATAATATTGTCGTATTTGTTTATTTTATAAAGTTATGTGCTGGGTTTAAAAAAATATATTCGCTTTGCTCATTATTTTTTACTAATAATTTCTATCGCCTTCGAAATTAATGGAATAATATCATTATAAATATGCAAATCTGGAATTTCAGAAAGTTGAAACCATCTTGCACCATCTAAGCCACCAGTACTTTCAAGTTGTAATTCTCTGTACTCACTTTCAGCTAAATAATAAACAACTTTCTTTAAAATTTTTCCCTTTTCTGGATGTGACGCAACATACTCATTCTCACCTAGTTTTTCAACTATTTTTATATCAAGCCCAATTTCATCTTTTATTTCTCTAATTACTCCAACTTTTGGATCCTCATTTTCTTCTATATGCCCTTTAGATAAAGTCCAATAGCCAAAAACATCATGAACTAAACCAAAAAAAACTTGATTATTCTTTTTTGCAAAAACCAATGCCCCACCAAGTGTTTCAACTGGCAATTTTGTTTTATCTATAGGCTCATCGCTTCTTTTCTTTTTACTTTGCTCATCTTTTCCTGGCTCACCAATTTCTTTATATACAGCGCCCAAAACTCCATTTATAAATTTACTAGAATTTTCTCCACCAAAAGTTTTTGCTAATTCTATAGACTCATTAATAGCAACTTTCGGAGGCACTTGTTTTCTATCTCCGAACAAAAGTTCTGTTAATCCAATTCTTAAAATATTCCTATCAACAATAGAAATTTTATCTATAGGCCATTCTGGAGCAGCTTTTTCTATTATTTCATCAATAGCTTTTTGTTTTTCTAAAACTTTATTTATCAAATCAAAAACAAAAGCGTCATCTTCTAATCCAGGCGCAAATTCTTGTAAATTTCTATTTACAACTTCTTTTAGTTTTATATTTTCCCCATCATTAAAGTCCCACTCAAAAAGCGTCTGGAGAACTATTGATCTGGAAAGGTGCCTATTTGCCATGATTGATTTTGCCCCTCTCAAACTCTCCCCAAAGGGAAGAGCTTAAGGCGGATAATTTATTTCGTTTTTTATGTTTTTGCTTTTTTCGCTTTTTCTTTCTTCTGTTTCTTTTCTATTTTCTTAACCAAATCCAAAACTTTCATTCCACGATAAAAACCACAGGAAGCACAAACTGTATGTCGCTTTTTTGGTTCTTTACAGTTTTCACACTTAGAAAAATCGGTTTTTTTAAGCGCATGATGTGAACGCCTGTTAGCCGTATGCGATTTTGTATGCCTCATTCGTATTACCATAATGTAATTATATTAGCATATTAGTCTTAAAAAGCAAACAAAAAGCCCCGTTTGGGGCTTTTTAAAATTTATATTTTATTAAATATTATGTTGAACTATTTGATCAAACATATTCAACACTTGTGAATTTGTTGAATGAGTAACCATTGGAATACCGTAAATAGTGTTCTGATTTATAGAAGTTATATATTGACCAGTCCATGGAATATTTCCTCCTTCTGATTGTATGCAGTAAGCTTTTGTTGCTGGACTCATTCCACTAGAAACATTTACATTTTCACAACCGTATTGCCATCCTCCAATACTAATACTGTCACTTGTTGGACTATTTACTGATGGTTTTAATAACATACCAACAGTTAAGTTGGAAGTACCATAACTGCCTCCTTTTGTATTACTTGCTATCCAGCAACTTGGATATTTAATATTTCCAAAATCATTAAAAGATAACCATGTAGAACAATCTTCATCTGCCAAATTTGAATTTATTGTAAATAAATTATCAGATTCGTCAGTTGGAGCTATGTGGCCCATTGCACTTCCACCTAATTGAGCAACAATTTTATAATATTTTCCTGACACCAATGGAATTGTTCCACTATACAATGCTGTTGGTAAAGTAATAGTAGCCATTCCGGAATCAGATACAGTTGCCATCTCACTTCCAGCTGATTGTGATGATTTAAGAGAAATCATTACTTGAGAATTTGAAGCACCGTTACAACTTGTCCACTTTATTGTAATTTGCTGTCCCGCAGTATAAGTTTCTCCCCCATTTGGAGACAAAACAGTTATTGAAGGCGCAGCCGTTGACGCACAAGGCGAACTAGGTCCAGTTGATTCGTCTAAAATAGAAACTTCTTCTGAATCATTTTGCTGTTCCTGTTCTTCTAACAAAACATTTTCATCTTCTAAATTTACAGGAGTTTTATTTAAATCTTTATTAAGATAATACACAACTCCACCTGATGCTAATAATGCAACAACTATTATTAATACTGCTATCATTCCAAAACCTTTGTTATTTTTCATAATTTTTTTATTTTAATTATTAATAAAATTAAATACAAAAAACTGTACTAAAATCTTGATGCCCGCGATTTAACTGACATGCCCATGTTAAAGTTGGTTGTCCAAGCACCCAAACTCCATTTTGATATAAAACAATTGCTTCTTTTTTTTGTGATCCTATAGAATCATCTCGAAGTTCTTTGTAAATTGCAGTCACAACATATTGTCCTTCAGTATTTTGTTGAACTGTTACAACAACGGACCCACAAGTATCTAGGGTGCAACCACCCCAATTTAATAGAACAAGATTTTCTGCTTGAGTTTGAGTAAGAATTGGATTTTTTTGTGTTTGAATTGTAAATAAATTATCAGAAACATCGCTAATACCAGGACCTTGTATTATAGTACCTTCTGAAATCCATATTTTATAATATGTGCCATAAGTCATATCCGTAGCACTTCCATACCATTGCCCAGAACCTTGTATTGGAAGAGTAATTGTTGTTGATCCAGAATTTAATGTATGAGTTGACTGTAATCCATAAGTTGCCAAACCAGAAGGGCCGAACCATGGTCCTGAAGAAAATTGAGCCTGTAATAAAATATCAACTGGTGTTGTGGAAGGAAGATTGCAACTTGTCCACTTTATTGTAATTTGTTGACCAGCTGTATAAGTTTCTCCTCCATTTGGAGAAAGAATCGTAATTGAAGGTTGAGCTGTTGAAGCGCAAGGTGAACTAGGACCTGTTGTTTTTTCTGGAACAGATGCTTGTTCGTCTTTTGTCTGTTGGTTAGTTATAGTGTTTTTATCTACAACATTATCTTGCGGAAGATTATTTTCTTCCATATTTATATTTTCAGGAACAATATCATTTTTTGTTCCAATATAATACGCTCCACCACCGACTACCAAAACACCAACGATTATCGCTATTATCAAACCAATTCCTATAAATCCTTTATTCTTTTCCATATATTTAATTTCTAAATTTATTAATAATTTAACTTACTTAATCGTATTATACGCTTTAACATGAAAAAAGCAAAAGAATATGATATTATTAAACTTATGGAAACAAATGAAAAACTACACAATATTAGACACACACTTGCGCATCTTTTAGCAACTGCCGTAATAAATTTATATCCAGAAACTAAAGTCACTATCGGCCCAGTTATTGAAAATGGCTTTTATTATGATTTTGATTTTAAATCCCCTATTTCTGATAAAGATCTGCCAAAAATTGAAAAGAAAATGCGAGAAATTTTGAAAAGCTGGAAAAGTTTTAAAGTCTCAGAAAAAACACAAAAAGAAGCGCTAAAATATTTCGCTGATAATGAATACAAAACAGAATTAATAAAAGAGATAAAAGATAAAGAGGCTAAATCCAGCAAAGCTGGATCGCCCGACGCTTCTAAAGAAGCGTTTAGGGAAAAAATTACTTTATACACTTTTGGAGAGCTTGCCCCGTCAAAGGCGGGGTTTACTGATTTATGTCGAGGTGGACATTCTGAAAATCCTACAAAAGAGATAAATCCAGACAGTTTTAAATTAGATAGAGTTGCTGGTGCATATTGGCGTGGAGATGAAAAAAATAAAATGCTAACTAGAATTTACGGTTTAGCTTTTGAAAATAAAAAAGAATTAGAAGATTATGAAAAAATGCGCGAAGAAGCAGAAAAACGAGATCATAAAAAATTGGGAAAAGAATTAAAATTATTCACAATTTCTGAATTAGTAGGAAAAGGTCTGCCAATGCTTTTACCAAAAGGAAATATAATAAAAAACGAGCTAGAAAGATTTATTTACTCAAGAAAAGAAGCGCTAGGATATTCTTTTGTAACAATTCCACATATTGCAAAAAAAGAACTTTATATAAAAAGTGGTCACATGGGAAAATATGACGCCATGATGCCAGTTATGAAAGATGAAAACGGTGATGAATTTGTAATGAAAGCAATGAACTGTCCGCATCATTTTGAAATTTATAATTCTGAGCTTCATAGTTACAAAGATCTTCCATATAGAATAGCTGAAAATACAACTGTATACAGAAATGAAAAAAGTGGAGAATTGTCTGGATTATTGCGTGTTAAAAATATAACTCAAGATGATACTCACCATTTTGTTACTGAAGACCAAATTGAATCAGAAATTGAAATGATTTTTGGTCTAATGCGCGAAACCTATGAAATTTTTGGTTTCAATAATTATAAAGTAGAAATTTCTGTTAGAGATAAAAAAAATAAAAAAGCGTATTTTGGAAAAGATGAAATTTGGGAAAAAGCTGAAGCTATCTTGGAAGAATCAGTAAAAAAATGGGGTGTACCTTTTGAAATTAAAGAAGGCGAAGCTGCTTTTTATGGACCAAAGATTGATATAAAAGTCAGAGATTCTATCGGCAGAGAATGGCAACTAACTACAATCCAACTTGATTTCAACCAGCCAGAAAATTTTAATATGGACTATACAGGCGAAGACGGCAAAAAACATCGCGTAGTTGTGCTCCATGTTGCAATTCTTGGTTCGTTTGAAAGATTTATGGGAGTTTTGATAGAGCATTATGCTGGCGCCTTCCCTCTTTGGTTATCACCTGTGCAAGTTGTAATTCTTCCAATAAGTGAAAAACAAACTGATTATGCAGAAAAAATTTATAAAGAATTAAAAAATGAAAATATTAGAGTAGAATTAGATTCTTCAAATGAATCTTTGGGTAAAAAAATTCGTACTGCAAAAATGCAAAAAATTCCGTATGTAATAGTAATTGGTGATAAAGAAAAAGAATCTGAAAAACTAACAGTAGAAACTAGAACTCCTGCCCGCAATGCTTTCAACACAGCTGATGCAGGCGGGGAAAAATTAGAAAATATTTCTATTAAAGATTTTATAGAAAAACTAAAAAAAGAAATTGAAGAGAAAAAATAATTCTATATATCAATCTCAGCCAATTTTGCATTTGACTGAATAAAAGATTTTCTTGGAGGAACTTCAGAGCCCATCAAAATATCAAAAATTTTATTTGCTTCTTCTGCATCATTAATGTCTACTCTCTTTAAAATTCTATTTTTTGGATCCATCGTTGTTTCCCAAAGTTCTTCAGGATTCATTTCTCCGAGACCTTTATATCTCTGAATATGAATTTTTGTTGATTTCTTTTCCTTTTCTTCAACAAGCTCGGGGCCTTCGGCTTCCTCGCCCGCCAAAGCTTCAGCGTCGGTGGGTTGTATTTCAATCACATCAGCAGTCTTGCCAACAATTTTTATTCTCTCTTCGTCTGTATAAGCATAATTAATTTCTTTTCCTTTTTTAATTTTATAAAGTGGAGGTTGAGCAATATAAATATAACCAGCTTCTATTATTTGTTTGAAATATCTATAAAACAAAGTTAGTAACAAAGTCCTAATATGCGCTCCATCAACGTCAGCATCTGTCGCTATTATTATTTTGTGATAACGCATTTTTTCAATATCAAAAGTATCTCCAATAGAACTTCCCATCGCTATAATTAAAGACTTAACTTCTTTTGAAGCTAGCATTTTATCTATACGTGCTCTTTCTACGTTTAAAATTTTTCCACGAAGTGGCAAAATAGCTTGAGTTCTCCTGTCTCTTCCTTGTTTAGCAGAACCTCCTGCAGAATCTCCCTCTACTAAAAATAATTCAGATTCTTCAGCACTTTTACTTTGACAGTCAGCTAATTTACCAGGTAAAGTCATTCCTTCTAATGCACCTTTTCGAAGAACAGAATCTTTCGCCGCTTTTGCTGCTTTACGTGCTCTAAGCGCTAGAATTGACTTATTAATTATTGATTTTGCATCATCTGGGTTTTCTTCTAGAAATGCTGCAAAAGCCTCTGCAAACACGGTTCCAACGGCTCCCTGAGCTTCTACAGAACCTAATTTAGCCTTAGTCTGTCCTTCAAACTGTATTTCTCTTAGTTTAACAGAAACAACAGCAGTTAATCCTTCAAGAACATCGTCTCCAGTAAATCCGCCCTCAGTGTCTTTCATCATTTCATTCTTTTTACAATAAGTATTTAAAGTTCTAGTAAGTGCAGTTTTAAAACCAGTAATATGAGTTCCGCCTTCTCCAGTATAAATATTATTTGCAAAAGGAATAATTCTATCAGAAATATCATCAACGTACTGAAGTGCAATTTCTACACCAACATCATCTAGTTCTTTTTCAATATGAAAAATATGACTGTGGATTGGTTTCTGAAATTTATTATAATATTTTATTAAAGAAGTTAAACCACCTTCAAAATAAAATGAAGTAGAAGGAAGTTCTAATCCTAATTCTTGAAAATAAAAAACATCGGAAGAATCTATTTTTCCATCATAATTTCTGGCGTCAACAATTGAAACTTTTAAACTTTTAACTAGATAAGCCTGCTGACGAATATGACTCACAATAGTACTCCAATCAAATTTGATATCTTTAAAAATTTCTACATCTGGTTCAAAAGTTATTATAGTTCCATTTAATTTAGAAGCTTTTATTTTTTTAACTGCACTTTTTTTCTTTCCCTTTGAATATTCTTGAACATATAGTCCCCCGTCTTTGTAAATTTCAGCTTTACAATAAATAGAAAGTGCATTTACAACAGAAGCACCAACTCCATGTAATCCTCCAGAAACTTTGTAACCCTCTCCTCCAAATTTTCCTCCAGCATGAAGAGTCGTCATAACAGTTTCAAGAGCGGATACTTTTGTTTTTTTATGAATATCAACTGGAATACCACGGCCATTATCTGCAACTCTAATTCTATTTCCTGGAAGTAAAACAACTTCAATAGTATCACAAAAACCTCCCATGGCTTCGTCACGTGAGTTATCAAAAATTTCCCAAACTAAATGATGCATTCCTTCTGGACCAGTCGTACCAATATACATTCCAGGTCTTCTGCGTACTGGATCTAATCCTTCTAAAACAGAAATATCAGAAGCATCATAATGATGCCCGTTTCCCCTTTCTTTTACTTTTTTTATATCTTTTTCTTTAGCCATTTTTAGTAAAAAATAAAAGCAAAAATAAAGCTTTTTGCTCTTTCTATTATACCAAAAAAGTAGTTCAAAAACCAGCTTTTTAATAAACTTTATACCTTGAATTTTCTCTTATTTTATGGCTTATTTTATCTAAAAATCTTTACCCAGTTAGTAGATTTTGACGATGCGATTTCATCGCACACCAAAGGTGCTTCGTCAAAACTCACTACTGGGTTTACTTTTGATCAATTTTTCTTTATATTAGAAAGATGCGGAAAAATTACAAAGTGACTCTTCCAGAAAACGAAAAAATAATAAAAAATTTAGAATCCAGAAACGATGTGGATTCAATGCGAATAAAACGTTATTTAGCTATGCCTGATTTATCTCGCACTATCGGTAGTCCAATTGCTGAAGTTGTTGAAAGAGTTACTAATTTACCAGAATTTAAGGATTTAGATATTATTGAAGTGCCGGAAATAGTACCAGCAGATATAAGTTTTGATTTATTTGATTTTCCTGCAGATCATCCAGCCCGCTCAAAATCTGATACTTATTATGTTGACGAAAATCATATTCTCCGAACACACACCACCGTCATGTGGTATTACTATTTGCAACAGGAAGA
This sequence comes from Patescibacteria group bacterium, assembly GCA_043818335.1. GTDB lineage: Bacteria > Patescibacteriota > Minisyncoccia > Phycocordibacterales > UBA9973 > UBA9973. Next base: position 3,080 of record JBDRFV010000019.1, on the reverse strand, counting down.
TGTAAAAGCTCGAATGGCTCGTGGAGAACCAGTTGGTTGTTTTTCATATGGAAAAGTTTATCGAAAAGATGAAATTGATAGAAATCACATGAATGTTTTTCATCAAATTGATGGTTGGTATTTAGCGCTAAAAGATAAAAAAATAATCGGCAAAGAAGAACTAGATGCTGAATTACGAAATATAGCAAAAGCAGTTTTCGGTTCTAGTGCTAATATTAAAATTTTTGATGATACTTTCCCATACACCGATCCGTCTCTTCAAATGGAAATTGAAAAAAACGGAAAATGGCTGGAAGTTTTAGGTAGTGGTGTTGTAAAAGGAAGTGTATTGGAAAAATTTGGTATTAATTCAAAAAAATGGAATGGTTGGGCTTTTGGACCTGGTATTGAAAGATTGGCCATGGTTTCTATGGAACTACCAGATATTAGATTACTTTGGTCCAATGACGAACGTGTAAAAAAACAATTAAAGCTCGGAAATAAATTTATAGAAGTCAGTAAGTATCCAGCTATAGTGCGTGATATTTCTTTTGTTGTTCCAAAAACTTTTATACTAAATGATTATTTTGATTTAGTTAGAGAAAACGCACCAGATTTAGTTGAACAAGTAGAACTTTTAGATAAATATGAAAATGCGGAAAAATTTGGAGTAGACAAAATAAGTTATGCTTTTAGAATTACATATAGATCTTTAGATAGAACTTTAATTTCAACAGAAATAGACGAACTTCATAAAAAAATAGAAGAAGCAACAAAAAAATCTTTCAACGCAGAAATTCGTTAATAATGTCTTTTTACACTATAAGTTTTTTTACTTTCATCCTCACTGTCAGACTCCAGATCATATTTTTTAAAATACCCATCTGTAAACAGATTTTTTTGTCCTTTTTTTACATTACTAAAAAGTTTTTCAAAACCCTCACTCGTTAATCCATATTCTAACCATCTTCTAGCATCATCAGTGCTACTATCAAAATGAAACTCAATATTACGTATTATTTTCTTTTCCATATATTTTATTTAAATTAAATTCTAATACTTAAAATATATCACAAAAAGAGTATAATATACACATGCGAAAAACTATTATATTTCTAATAATTATAACTGCTGTGTTTTTATTTGTCGGCATTTATTTGGGCTGGCTAGACAATGGGCCTGAAATTTTCTAATATAAACTTGTAGTTAAACTATATTCGTTCTTTGAAGTATTATCTGAAAGATAATTATTTGTGATTCTAAGAGCAACGATGAAGGACGTGACCAGCTGCGATAAGCTTCGGGAAGGCGCTAATAGCTTATGATCCGAAGATTTCCGAATGGGGCAACCTGACCAATGAGATCGGTCATCCTTATTAGATAAGGAGGGAAACTTAGGGAAATGAAGCATCAGAGTACCTAGTGGAAAACAGCTAAAGATATTTAAAAGCTGGAATACTCTTGGGAAAAAATTGCAACGCTAATCGGCAAACACAAAAAATTATTGTTCAGAAAAGTTAACTGGCACCATAAAGGTGCAAAGGGTTTTATTCGTAATAGAATAAGCCCTTTTTTTATTCCAATAAATCAATTAAATGCTTCCAAATCGCATACATTGCATAAGTATCTAATTTGCAGTAAGTTTTCAAACTTTCTATTTTTTCTTTCTTTTCTTTTTCATCAAACTCATCACTTACAATTTTATTCCAAGTATCCGAAGCAGTCGCGCCTTCTTGAATATCTAAAACTTTGTAAGACAATTCAGGTGCAAGAACCGGCAAAATATATTTTATAGAAGTCTTTCCTTTAAATTTTGAGTGAATATAATGCTGTTCAGAAAAAACATCCATTAGATCTATAACTCTTGTATTTATTGAATCAAGAAAATCTTTATACTCAGGATTTCTTTTTGCCAAATCTTTATTTCTACCAATTTCAAAACTTTTATTCCAAACAATAACGGTTCCACTATTTGGTAATTTTTCTTTCAAAGCTAAAACAAACTGCTCATCTGGATTTTTATCTTCTGTATAAATAAATTCTTCATGCCTTGGCTCTGTTTTTTCATCCCTCGGCCGTAGTCCGGCCACGTGCGAGGCTTCAGAAATGTGCAAAGAAAACTGAAAAGTTATTTGATTAAAAGGACTAAAACCAGCAAACCTAGGCACACCAGCAGCAAAAGTCTCATAATCTAAAAAAGAAATTGGAAAAGTTATATTTTTCATAAATTCTCTTATTTCTTCTTTATTTATATAAACTTTATCTAATTGCACAGCTTCAACTTGATTTCTCTGTTTTTCGCTTAATTTAAAATCTTCTGGCACGTCTTCTATCAAAAAAATACTGCTGTCTATTAATTCTGCTAATTTTTTCTTAGACATGCCAATTCGTGAAATATCATGAACACTGTAATCTGGCACGTTTGGATTTGAATAAGAAAAAGTCGTACAATGCGAACTTCTACCACGAGTTATGCATTTACAATTTCCAAATGGCTCTTTTTCTTGAGATAAAAAATCCTGAGCAATTTCCATTTCGTGAGCAACGATATCTCTTATTTCAAAAACTCTTTCCGTAAAATCTTCTTTTATAAATAATTCTTCTAAATCTAATTCAGCCCCTCTAATATATTCATTATTAAATCTAATTAAATTCAATCTACCAATTGGCATGTTTAATTCTTTCATAACTAAATACTGAAAAGCTATATCATAACTATATAATTCATCTTTTGCTTTTTTATTTTCACCACTATTAGAAGCTTTTACTTCATATAAATCATACACTTCTTGCTTTTCGTTCCAAACCAAAATATCACAAACAATTTTATACAAATCAGTCTCAAAAACAGGCTGATAAATCACAGGTGTTTTAGCTTCAACCAACTTCATCGTACCAGAAAAATCATTTCTATCTTCTACCTCAATTCCATTAGGAAACAAATCCCGTGCTAATTTATCTACTTCATTTCCAGTTTCTATTATGGTTTGATCAAAAACGGACAACTGCTTTTCGTAATAAATATCTTTCTTGTGAATTTTCAACCAAGCATTTTTAGCACAGTCTTTATATATTAAATAATCAGTTTTTGTTAATTTCAT
>JBDRFV010000018.1:0-4561 GCA_043818335.1 Patescibacteria group bacterium | reverse complement strand
AATCCAGATGTCTGCATAGAAAAAGGAATCACCAAACCAGACGCAGAAACTTTTTCTATGGTTTTACCTCCTCCAAACGTAACTGGGAATTTACACACCGGACATGCTTTAACTTTAATAATAGAAGATATTATGACTCGTCATGCACGAATGCAAGGAAAAAGAACTCTCTGGCTTCCAGGAACAGATCACGCAGCTATTGCAACACAAACTAAAGTTGAAAAACTATTAGAAAAAGAAGGAATTAAAAAAAGAGATTTAGGCAGAGAAGAATTTCTAAAACGTGTAGAAAAATTTGCCAAAGAATCTCATGATATGATCGTTCACCAAACAAAAAAAATGGGGGCTTCTTTAGATTGGTCACGTGAAGCTTTTACTCTTGATGAAAAAAGAAGTCTAGCTGTCCGAACTGCTTTCAAAAAAATGTACGATGATGGTTTAATTATAAAAAGAGATAGAGTTATAAACTGGGATCCAAAAGGCCAAACAGTTATTTCAGATGACGAGATAGTTTATGAAGAACGCAAAGCTAAATTCTATACTTTTAAATATAGTAAAGACTTCCCTATTTCTATTTCTACTACACGACCGGAAACAAAAATTGGCGATACTGCAGTTGCAGTTCATCCAGATGATATAAGATATCAAGAATTTATTGGAAAAACTTATGAAATAGCAGATTTTTGTGGTGTAAAATTAGAAATAAAAATAATTGCAGATCATTCTGTTGATAAAGAATTCGGAACTGGAGCTTTAGGAGTAACACCAGCACACAGTAAAATAGATGCTGAATTAGCGGAAAGACACAATCTTGCAAGTAAACAAGTTATTAACGAATTTGCCAAAATGACTGTTGGTGATGAACGAATTTTAAACAAAAAAACAACTGAAGCTCGAGAAGTTATAGTAAATTGGTTAAAAGAAAATGATTTATTAGAAAAAGAAGAAGAAATTACACAAAATATTTCTACTGCTGAAAGAACTGGAGCAGTTATTGAGCCATTACCAAAATTACAGTGGTTTATAGATGTAAATAAAAAAATAAAAGACAGAAATAATAAAAGTCTAAAAGAATTAATGCTCGAGCCTGTTCGTGATAATAAAATAAAAATAATACCAAATCATTTCGAAAAAGTTTATTTTAACTGGATTGAGAATTTAAGAGATTGGTGTATTTCAAGACAAATTTGGTACGGACACAGAATTCCTGTTTGGTATAAAGATAACGAGATATTTTGTGACACAGAAGCACCAAAAGAAGACGGCTGGGTCCAAGATGAAGATACACTCGATACTTGGTTTTCTTCAGGATTATGGACATTTTCAACGCTTGGCTGGCCAGAAAAAACAGAAGATTTAAAAAATTATCACCCAACTACTGTTATAGAAACTGGTCATGAAATTTTATTCTTCTGGATTGCCCGAATGATTTTAATGTCTCAGTATTTATTAAACGAAATACCGTTTAATAATGTTTATTTACATGGAATGATTAGAACAGCTGACGGAAAGAAAATGTCTAAATCTTTGGGTGACAAAGCTGTTGATCCATTAGATATTATTAAAAAATATGGAAATGACGCATTGCGCCTAGCGATGATAATTGGCAACACACCAGGAAATGATTTAAAACTAAATGAAAATGACATTAGGGGCTACGGAAAATTTTGTAACAAAATCTGGAATGCTTCAAGATTTGTTTTAGAAAATACAAAAGATTTAGATTTTGATAATTTATCTGAATTAAACGAAGAAGACAAAAATTATCAGAAAGAATTAGAAACTTTATTAACAGAAACAAAAAAAGAAATGGAAGAATTTAGGTTTTCTTTAGTAGCCGAAAAATTATATCATTATTTTTGGCATACTTTTGCTGACATAATAATAGAGCATGCCAAAAAGAAAATTATAGCCTCGCCCGTGGCCGGTCTACCCTCGGGCGTAGCCCTACGGGCGAGCCAGCCGAGGGAAAACAGAAATAAAGAAAGCATAGAATCAGCAAAAGTTTTAATATATACACAACTAACTATTTTATTAAAAGCACTACATCCTTTTGTGCCATTTATAACAGAAGAAGTTTGGAATTCTCTTCCAAAAAAAAATAAAAAATTATTAATAGTTGAAAAGTGGCCATGTTAATAAAAGATCCAAAAACTATTGGGTTAGCAATTCTCGGTGGAGTAATTCCTGCTGGAATCTGGCTTTGGTTTTGGTTAAAAGAAAGTAGAAAAAAATCCGAACCAATTGGACTTATAATTTTTTGTTTTATTTTAGGAATGATTTCTGTAGTTTTTGTTTTACCAATCGAAAAATTTTTACAAAAAAATATTCAATCTAGCGAACTACAGATAATCAGCTGGGCAACTGCCGAAGAATTAATAAAATATTTAATAGTTCTCGTGATAATTAGTAAAACAAAATACTTAAACAGACCAATAGACTGGCCAATCTTTATGATAACAGCAGCATTAGGTTTTGCTGCTTTTGAAAATGCTTTATTCTTAATAGAGCCAATAACTCTTGGGCAAACTGTAGTTGGTTTACTTACTGGGCAATTAAGATTTCTTGGTTCTACGCTGTTACATGCTGTTTCAAGCGGAATTATTGGTATTTCACTAGGACTTTCTTTCTATATGACTGCTTTTAATAAAAAATTATATCTAATTTTAGGAATATTATCTGCTATTTTCTTGCATAGTACTTTTAATTTCTTTATAATGAATAATAGTGGAAGTGAATTTATAAAAATCCTCGCTTTCTTATGGGTCGCAACAATTATTAATTTATTACTTTTTGAAAAATTAAGAAGAATGAGTGGTGAAAATTAAAATCACTTATTTATTTTATTAAAAAATTTATGTCAAATAAAAAAAGAGGTTTTTTTGAAAGACTAACTGGAAGCATAAAAGCTGAAGACGAAGACGAAAATTTAGAAAAGTTAGTTATAAAAGGAGAAGATAAAAATAACTGGATGGAAGAAGAAAGTGCTGACGCAGAACTAACTGTTGATGTTTATCAAACTCCAACTGATATAATCGTACAAACAATGGTTGCTGGAGTAAAAGCTGAAGACATAGAGTTAATAATCGGTAGAGATATAATAACTATCCGTGGTAAACGAGAAGAAAGTAGAAAAATAGAAGAAGAAAATTATTTTGCAAAAGAACTTTATTGGGGATCATTTTCAAGAACAATACTTCTTCCACAGGAAGTAGATCCAGAAGAAGCAGAAGCAGTTGAGAAACATGGACTTCTAACTATTAAGCTTCCCAAAATAGATAAAGAAAAGAAAACTAGTGTAAAAATAAAATCTATTTAAATTAATCTTTTGATAAAATGCTACAAAAAATACTCTTAAATTTTATATTAAGAGTATTTTTTAATTGTGCCGAGGACCAGAGTTGAACTGGTGACATCTCCCTCTTCAGGGGAGCGCTCTACCAACTGAGCTACCTCGGCAAAATTATTTTGGTAAAATTGCATTAAAACTGTTAAAAGTATCTCCTGCACTACCAATAAAATCTTGAATATTTTTAACATAAGGCTGGAGAAAATAAAAAGCTCCTAACGCAAGACCTATAAAAAACAACATTTTTAAAATACCAAAAAAAGCTTGTCTTTTTTGAACACCCCTAATTTTATGAAGCATCTTATTATTTTCTTCAGTAAGATTAAAAGCGACTTTAAGTAATTCTTTTTCTTCTTTTTCCATATTTTTATTCTATCATAAAATAATTTAAAATCCAACTTTTTCTTGGTTTCTTTATTTAAGTTTTTTGTGCTAAATTATATTAACAAAGCCCCCATAGTTCAATGGATAGAACAGTTCCGTCCTAAGGAATAGATCCCCGTTCGATTCGGAGTGGGGGCACAAATCGTGCAAAGCAGGCAAATTGATTTGCCTGCGGGCGATTTGTGAGCCGTAGCATATTTTGTCAGTAGACAAAATGGCGAGGCGGGGTCGCGAAAATTCCGAGCGACGGCGAGGAATTATTTGTGACCAAATATATTAAACTAGTCCCAATTCTTTTGCTATTTCAGTTTTATTAAATCCAACTGCCCAATTTCCATCTATAACAATTACTGGAACACCCATTTGATTTGTTAACTTTACCATTTCTTTTCTTTTTTCTAAATCACTAGCAACATCATATTCTGTATAAGCTATTTTATTCTCATCAAAAAAATCTTTTGCCATATGACAGTAGTGGCAACTTTCTGTTGAATATATTTCTACTTTTTTCATAATATTTAATTTAACTAAATTAATAATAATCTATTTTAGCATAAAATAACTAAAGTACATTTATTTCAAAATTAGTCATGTGCTTCTCTGATTCAGCAACTTCCCTTTCCATCATTTCTACAACTTCTAATGGATGCTTTCCTATGGCACTTTCTTCAGACAACATAACAGCATCAGCGCCACTTATTATTGCATATACAACATCTGTCATTTCTGCACGAGTAGGAATTATATTTTCTACCATAGAAAGCATCATCTGTGTAGCAACTATAACTGGTTTTTTAGCTTTTTTACATTTTTCTATTATTTCTTTTT
>JBDRFV010000017.1:0-8272 GCA_043818335.1 Patescibacteria group bacterium | reverse complement strand
TACCCTATTACCTTCTATTTCAATTTTTTCTATATTTATTTTTTTCCAGTGAGATAAAAAAGCTAAACCTGTTATAAAAATTAAAAAAATAATCCCAAAAAAAATAATTCTATTTCTAATTACTTTTCTTTTCCTTTTTTTAAATTTCTGTAAACGTGGAGTATCTAGAATGCTCTTTTTTTTCATTCTAATTTTTTTACTATTTAATAAATTCTTTATTTCCCATGTATTTTCTCAAAACCTCTGGAATTTTTACTGAGCCGTCAGCTTGCTGGTAGTTTTCTACTAAAGAAACTAGAATTCTTGGGGTTGCAACTCCTGTATTATTTAACGAATGAGCATATTTTAATTTACCATCTTCATCTCTATATTTAATATTTAATCGACGGGTTTGAAAATCGTGAAAGTATGATGCTGAATGGGTTTCTCGATATTTATTTTCTTTTGGTATCCAAATCTCAAGATCGTATTTTTTAACCTGCCCAAGTCCTAAATCACCTCCGCAATTAGCTACTTTATGATATGGCAAACCTAGTGATTCGATAAATTCTTCTGCATTAGTTGTTATTTCTTCATGAAGATTTACAGAAATTTCATGACTAGCTTCACATAATAATACTTGCTCTAGTTTATAAAATTCTTGTACACGGATAAGTCCTTTTACATCTTTTCCATGGCTTCCAGCTTCAAGTCTGAAGCAGGGAGAAAAACCTAAATATTTTAATGGAAAATTATTTTTATCTAATACTTCACCTGCATGCATTCCCATTACAGGTACTTCAGCAGTTCCAGCTAAATAATCCCCATCTTGTGTTTTATATAAATCTTCTTCACTTTGAGGTAAAAATCCTGTTCCAATAAAATTTTCCTTACGGTCAATGACAGGTGGAATTACTGGAATAAAACCACGAGCAGAAAAAAATTCTAGAGCATAACTCCAAATTGCAAATGATAATTTTGCTCCATCATTAATTAAAAAATATCCCCTAAAACCATGTACTTTTACACCTCGTTCAAAATCCACCATTTTTAGGGCAGTCATAATCTCAACATGATCTTTTGGTTCAAAATTAAAAACAGGTTTTTCACCCCAAACTTTAATTTCTTGATTTTGATCATCGGTATTTCCTTCTGGAACAGACATATCAGGAACATTTGGAACTTGAATCATTAATTTCTGCCACTCTTCTAAAGTTATTTTCAATTTTTCTTCTTTCTTTTTAAGATCGTCTTTTACAATTCGCATTTCTTCTATAAGCTGTATTTTGAGAGCTGGATCTTGATCTCGTGCTATATCATTAGAAACTCTATTTACTTCACTTCTAATTTCCTCAACCTCTCTAAGTTCTTTCAATCTTTGGTCATCAAGTGCAATAAGCTTTTCTATGTCTATTTCAACTTTCTTTTTTCTTGCGCCCTCTTGAACGATTTCTTTATTTTCACGAATAAATTTTATATCTAACATGCTATCTATTATATATTAAAACTAGTATAATTTCAAAATGCAAATTAGAAAATTAGAAACATCAGAATTTCCAAAAGTGCTTTTAGAAATTCCTCAACCACCTACTGATCTTTGGATTATTGGCGAACTTCCACCTGAAGATTATATTTATTTGTGCATAGTTGGTTCTAGAAAATATACTTCCTATGGAAAAGAAGCTTGTGAAAAAATAATATCTGGCTTAAAAGATTATCCTGTTGTGATAGTTTCAGGTTTTGCAATGGGAATTGATAGTATTGCACATAAGAAAGCAATACAAGTTGGTTTAAAAACTTTAGTACTTCCCGGTTCAGGACTTTCTAGAGAAGCTATTTATCCAAAAACTAATTTAAAACTAATGGATGAAATTTTAGATAATTATGGTTGTTTTCTTTCTGAATTTGAACCGGACTTTAAAGCAACTCAATGGTCTTTTCCAAAAAGAAATAGATTAATGGCTGGAATTTCAAAAGCTGTTTTAATAATAGAAGCAGAAGAAAAATCTGGAACTTTAATAACAGCCAGATTAGCAACTGATTACAATAGAGACGTAATGGTAATTCCTGGTTCTATTTTTGCGCAAAATTCTAAGGGTACAAATAATTTATTAAAATTTGGAGCTGTTCCAATAACTTCTGTTGAAGATGTTCTATTAGAACTTGGTTTTGAAGTAAAAAAAGATGAAGAAAAGCAGAAAAAACTTTTTGAAGAATCATCACCAGATGAAAAAATGGTTTTAAAACTTTTACGTGAACCTTTGGTTCGTGATGATTTAATTCGAGAAATGAAAATGCCGATTCAATCAGCAAACTCTCTGCTCTCAATAATGGAAATAAAAGGGTTAATAAAAGAAGAATTTGGTGAAATAAGAATAAAAAATTAAATAAAAAAAAGCCCGAATTCTTTTGTAAGAATCCGGAACTTTTTAATTTTTTATAACCTAATCCTTAATCATCGTCTCCGGGGTTTGGATCTATCGGAGTTTGATAATTTTGATGTTGTATCGGCTGGGTTTGGTTTTGTTTAATAACCGGCTGTTGGGTTTGGTTTATATCTTTACCAACTTTAATTGTCCTAACATTCGGAACGATACGTTGTTTTGTATCGAGAATGAAATACAATTTTGGAATGGAAAGAGTTGTTCTAATATTATAGGACAATTTCCCATAAAATGTTTTTGGTCTTCCACTTGTTCCATTCCACGAGTTTAATACAAAACCACCTTTCAAGTCATTGATCGCCGACTTGAATTCAAGATACAAACTGTCGACCTCAAATGAAACCAATAACCATATCGTATCTCTTGTTGCCCGGAGACCTACGAATTTCCCTTTCGCCATTGCCTTGATAATTATAGAATCAAGTTTAGTGACTTTTGAGGAAACTACAACCCCATTAATGACTTCGTTAATTTGATCTGTCATCTTTCTTTTTAAGGTTATATCATTCCGGTATGGTCCGACACGAAGTTGTATGTCACCTAGACTATCCAGGTTAATATCATATTTTTGAATTTGCTCCATTGTAAGGAGCGTTAACCCGGCAATAGTATCCACCGGTTTGGGCGTGGTAACAACTTCATTGGTTGTTCCACATGAAAACAAAAAGATAAGGACGGCCATTGCAGCCATCAAAATCAGGAAAATCTTTGGCTTTTTCATATTTGTAAGATTTTTTAGGTTATTTTATGTGAATTATTTAATATTGACAAAATATCTATATACGATTTGATTATATCAGCTATTTAATTTTTGTCAAATGGATATATTGTTTATTTCTTAGATTTGCAAAAAAAATAGATTTCGTGTAATACTTAGCAGTAATGAAATTATTAATTGTTGAGTCCCCTTCAAAAGCAAAGACTATAGAAAAATATTTAGATGGAAAATATACAGTACGCGCTTCTGTTGGACATATTCGCGATTTACCTAAATCAAACAAACAAGCTATCGATATTGAAGCTGGTTTTATTCCACATTATGAAATTTCAAAAGGAAAAGAAAAAGTTGTAAAAGAATTAAAAGATTTAGCGAAAAAATCTGAAGAAATACTTTTAGCAACTGACCCTGATCGCGAAGGAGAAGCAATTTCTTGGCATTTAAAAGAATTGCTTCATGAAATAAAAGTCCCGATAAAAAGAATAGCTTTTTATGAAATAACAAAAGATGCAGTACAAGAAGCTTTAAAAAATCCACGAGACATAGATTTAAAATTAGTAAAAGCACAAGAAGCAAGAAGAGTTTTAGATAGACTTGTTGGTTATGATTTGTCTGGATTAATTTGGAAAAAAGTTAGATATGGACTTTCTGCTGGAAGAGTTCAGTCGCCCGCTCTCAGAATAATAATGGAAAAAGAGCGAGAGATTCGAGCTTTTGTGCCAGAAAAATTTTGGAGAATTTCTGGACTTTTTGAAACTAATAGTAAATCTAAAATAAAATTAGACTGCGCAGAAGAACCACGTGATGAAAAAGAAATGGAAAAAATTATTCATGAAGCTAAAAATGGTAATTGGTTTGTGAAAGATATAAAAGAATCAGAACAAAAAAGATCTCCACGCGCGCCATTTACAACTTCTACGTTACAACAGACTGCTAGCTCACGTTTGGGCTATTCTCCATCTAGAACAATGCAATTAGCGCAGAAACTTTATGAATTTGGACACATTACTTACATAAGAACAGATAGTACTAATTTATCTGCACAAGCTCAGGCGCAAATTTTATCTTTTATTGACAAAAAATTTAATACAAAATATTCTGAAGCTAGAATTTTTAAAACAAAATTAAAAAATGCACAAGAAGCGCATGAAGCTATTCGTCCTACTCACATAAATGTAGAATATGCTGGTATGGCTGATCAACAAAAATTGTATAGATTAATTTGGGAAAGAACTATTGCTTCACAAATGTCTGATGCAAAATTATTAAAAACTAAAATTATTGCTAATACTGAAAATAATATAATTCCAGATTTTAGTGCAAATGGCTCAAGAGTTTTATTTGATGGCTGGCTTGCTGTTGATAAAGATGCTAGAGGCGAAGATGTTGAATTACCTAAAATAGAAATTAATAAAAAATTAGAACTTTTAGATTTAATTAATGAAGAAAAATTTACTGAACCGCCAAATAGATATTCTGAAGCTGGATTAATTAAAGAATTAGAAGCAAGAGGAATTGGTAGACCATCTACTTATGCTTCTATTATGAGAACTTTAGAAGATAGAGAATATGTGCGAAAAGAAAATAGAACACTTTTCCCTACTGATACAGGTGAAGTTGTTTCAGGTTTTCTTGAAAATAATTTTGCTAAATATATATCAGATACTTTTACTGCTGAAATGGAAAATGAATTAGACGAGATAGCTGAAGGAAAAAGAGATTATACTAAGACTTTAAAAGATTTTTATGGACCGTTTTTAAAAGAGGTAAAAGAAAAAGATAAATTAGAAAAAGCTACAAATCTTGGCGAAGCACCGGATGATATAAAATGTCCAAAATGTGGCGGTAAAATGATAATTAAGCTTTCTAGAACTGGTAAATTCTATTCTTGTGCTAATTATCCAGATTGTACTGGTGCATTAAAATTAGATGGAATAGAAATGACTGGACCAAAAGAAACTGGGGAAAAATGTCCAGATTGTGGCGATAAAATTACAAAAAATGGTGGCGGAAAATTAGTTATACGTGAAGGAAGATTTGGGACTTTTATTTCATGCTCAAGATATCCAAAATGTAAATTTATAAAACAAGATGAAGAAGAAAAGAAAAAGAAATTAACCGGAGTAATTTGTCCGGTTTGTAAAAAAGGTGAAATGATGGAACGCCGAGGAAAATTTGGAATTTTTTATTCTTGTTCTAACTACCCTACTTGCAAAAATGCAATTAAAGCAAAACCAACTGGAAATGTTTGTAAAACATGCGGAAGCTTGATGATGGAAGGAACAAAAACTATTCCAGAAAGATGCTCAAACAAAAGTTGTGTAAATCATAATCCGCATAAATTAGATACAAAAAAATAAAAGAGTGCTATAATAATCTATTATGGTAAATGTTAAAGAAATAATAGATTTAATTTCTGGTGGTCTATCTAAAAAAGACGAAGAACAAATTCAGAAGGCTGCAGATTTTGCAGAAAAAGCGCACGAAGGTCAAAAAAGAGCAAACGGTGATCCTTATTTTGTTCATGTTTTTGAGACTGCAAAAATATTAGCAAAAATAGGGATGGATGCTAAGACAATAATTGCTGGTCTTTTACATGACACTCTTGAAGATACAAAAACTACAGAAAAAAATTTAAAAGAAAAATTTAGTGAAGATATTTTATTTTTAGTAAAAGGTGTAACTAAATTAGGAACTTTAAGGTATCAAGGGCGTGAACGACATGTCGAAAGTTTAAGAAAATTTTTTGTGGCCATGGCAAATGATCTTCGTGTTGTGATTGTTAAATTAGCTGATAGATTGCACAATCTTCGTACTTTGCAATATATACAAGAAGATAAAAGAAAAAGAATAGCATTAGAATCAATAGAAGTTTATGCGGCTTTAGCAAATAGATTGGGAATGGGTAAATTAAAAGGTGAAATTGAAGATGCTGCTTTTCCTTTTGCTTATCCTAAAGAATATATGCAGACAGAAGAAATTATAAAAGAGAAAAAAGAGTACTATCAGAAAGAATTAAAAGAAGTTAATGAAGAGTTAGAAGATGTGTTGAAAAAAAATAAGATAAAAGTTGATGAAATAAATTACAGAGTAAAACACAAATATAGTCTTTGGAGAAAATTACAAAGATATGATATGGATATAGATAAAATCTATGACATTGTTGCCTTACGAGTTGTAGTCGAAAATATTTCTGATTGTTATAAGGTTTTAGGATTGATTCATTCAGTCTGGAGACCTTTTCCAAATAAAATAAAAGATTACATCGCAGTTCCTAAACCAAATGGTTATCAGTCTATACATACTACTGTTTTTACTGGCTCAGGAGGAATAGTAGAAATTCAAATTCGCACAAAAGAAATGCACGCCGAAGCCGCTTACGGTATTGCTGCTCATTTTTCTTATAAAGAAAGTGGAAAAGGTAAAATAGATAAATCAAAAATTGAGTGGATAGAAGGGCTTAAAAACTTAAAGAATATAGAAAAAGATCCAAAGGGATTTTTAGAAAATTTAAAATTAGATTTTTTTAATCATAGAATTTTTATATTTACACCAAAGGGTGATGTTGTGGATTTGCCAGTTGATTCAACTCCAGTAGATTTTGCATATATGATTCATTCTGATATTGGGAATCATGCCATAGGAGCAAAAGTAAGCGGTAAAATGGCTTCGTTAAATACAAAACTTCAAAACGGAGATATAGTAGAAATAATTACAAAAAAAGATGCACATCCTTCTGGAAAATGGCTTAATTTTGTAAAAACTACCACAGCAAAAAAGAATATAAAATATTATATAGATAAAAACAGTTTGCTTTTTAGATTAATGGGTTTTGGAAAAAACTAAACACTAAAATTTGAAATATCGTAAAGATTAGTTTCATCTTCTCTTTTTTCGTCTTGTGTCCTATCGTCTATTGGTATTTCTTTTTCTAATTCAGATTTTTCTGAAAGATTTTCTTTTTCTTGTTCTATGTGCTTTTCTAAAGAATTAGTTAAACTTTTTTCTATATTTGATTTACTTATTAAATCTAAAATTTCCCTTAAATCTTCTGTTGAAAAGAAGTCTATTTTTATCTGTCCTCCTGATTCTTTTCTATCAATATGAACTCTAGTACCAAGTTTATTTTGAAATTCTTCTTCTAATTCTACTATTTCAGGATCAGGCATAAATTCTTTTTTACGAACTCGGTCAAAAGCAATTTTTCTAGCTAATCTTTCAGCTTCTCTGACTGTTATTTTTTTGTAAACTATTTCTTTAAATAAGACAATTTGCTCTTCCGGATGATCAACTAGCATTAAAATTGGTCTTGTGTGTCCTTCTGTAATTTTGCCTTCAGAAAGAGCTTGTAAAATTTCTTCTGGTAAAGATAAAATTCTTAAAGTATTAGAAACATATTCCCTACTTTTTCCAACTTTTTTAGCTACTTCATTATGTGTAAATTTAAATTCATTTACTAACTGAAAGAATGCTCTTGCTCGGTCCACAACATTTAAGTCTTCTCTTTGTAGATTTTCAATAATAGCAAGCTCTAACTTCATCATAGAAGTATCGCCAGTTCTAATAATAACTGGCACTTGAGAAACTCCAGCTAACATAGAAGCTCGTAGTCTTCTTTCTCCAGCGATTAATTCATATTCAGTAAGCATGCCTCCGTCTTCTTTTTCAACTTCTAAACGAGAAACTATAAGCGGTTGAAGAACCCCATATTGTTTAATAGAATCAGCCAAATCTTGAAGTTTTAATTCGTCAAATTCTTTTCTAGGTTGAAATGGGTTTGGTTTTATTTTATCTGTATCAATCCAGAATATTGAGTTTGAATATAAAGTAGACATGAAGTTATTTTAGCACAAAAATTTTGTTTTTTAAAATTGATTTTATCTTATTTTTTGTGTAAAATGTGTGAATTGCCGGGGTGGCGGAATTGGTAGACGCAAACGACTCAAAATCGTTCGAGAGTAATCTCATGAGAGTTCAAGTCTCTCCCCCGGCACAAGATTAATTTTGACATAAATATAATTTTATGTTATCATAATATTAGATTATTTAAGAACTTTTAAAAAAGGAGGTAATTATGCTACTCATTGTATTGCAAATACTTGGTGGCGTATTTTATCTCGCCAACAAAGTT
>JBDRFV010000016.1:0-3027 GCA_043818335.1 Patescibacteria group bacterium | reverse complement strand
TTATATTCTACAATTGGCTCTCTTTGACCATAAGCTCTCAAATTTACAGAAGATCTTAAATAGTCCATCGCTTCTAAATGTTCCATCCACAAAGTATCCGTGGTATATAAAGAAATTCTTCGAACTGTTTCAAGAAACGGTTCATTGCCTAATTTTTCTCTTTTATCTTTTATTATTTTTTCTAATTTTTCTTTTTCTGCACTATTTTCTAATGCCTGAGCTAATATATTTTCAATTTCTTTTTTATCTGCATGAATCATTTTTCTTCTTCTTTCATAAATAGATTCTCTTTGGTGATTCATAACATCATCATATTCAAGAGTATGTTTTCTAGAATCAAAATGAAAACCTTCAATTTTTTTCTGAGCCCCCTCAAGTGCATTACTAACAAAACTATTTTTAACCGGAACATCTTCTGGAATTCCAAATCTTCCCATCATATTTTTAATCCTATCAGAACCAAAAACTCGCATTAAATCATCTTCTAGCGAAACATAAAACTGTGTTTCTCCAGGATCTCCCTGTCTACCTGAACGACCTCGAAGCTGATTGTCTATTCTTCTTGCCTCATGTCTTTCAGTACCAAGAACAAATAATCCACCAATACTTTTTACAAAATCATATTCTTCTTGAACAATAGGATTTCCTCCTAATTTAATATCAATTCCACGACCAGCCATATTTGTAGCAATAGTAACACCACCTCTTTTACCAGCCTGAGCAATTATTTCTCCTTCTTTCTCATGATTCTTCGCATTCAAAATAGTATGTTGCACACCTTCTTGTTTCAAATAAACAGAAAGCAATTCATTTTTTTCAATTGAAATAGTTCCAACCAAAACTGGCTGACCTTTTTCATTTAACTCTTTTATTTTTTTAGCAATGGCTTGAAGTTTTCCTTTTTCACTTTGAAAAATTAAATCACCATTATCAATACGAATTACTGGTCTATTTGTTGGAATTACTATTACGTCCAAACCATAAACTTTCAAAAATTCTTCAGCCGAAGTTTCTGCAGTTCCAGTCATACCAGAAAGTTTTTTATAAAACCTAAAGTAATTTTGAAAAGTAATAGATCCAGATGATCTAGTTTCTTTTTCTATTTTTACACCTTCTTTTGCTTCTATGGCCTGATGAATACCTTCTGACCAACGTCTTCCTGGCTGAAGTCTACCAGTAAACGGGTCAACAATAATTACTTCGCCTTCTTTTACAACATAATCTTTATCTCTTTCAAATAAAGCCTGCGCTCTTACTGCTGTTTCCAAATGATGCACATACTTAATTCCCTTTTCTGTATAAATATTCTGTATACCCAATAAATTTTCTGCTTTTGTTATTCCATCGTCTGTTAAACTAATAGCTTTTAATTTTTCATCAACTGTATAATCAGCTTCTTTTTTAAGTTGCTTTGCTATTTGATAAAATTTAATATAAAAATCTTCTGAATCACTTGAAGCTGAAGAAATAATAAGTGGAGTTCTCGCTTCGTCTATTAATATAGAGTCAACTTCGTCAACAATTGCAAAATTATGTTCTCGTTGAACTAAATCTTTTTCTGTAACCGCTAAATTATCTCGTAAATAATCAAAACCAAATTCATGATTTGTTCCGTAAGTTATATCAGCATGATAAGCTTCTCTTCTAGTACATGGTTTTAAAAAATCATAAAGAATTTTAAATTCACCAACTTGATCTCTTTCTTCATCTTCTTCTACATGCTTTGGATCATAAAGATAAGAAACATTTTGAGAATTTATTACACCAATATCTAAACCTAAAAGGTTATAAACCTGTCCCATCAAAACTGCATCTCTTCTTGCAAGATAATCATTTACAGTAATAAGATGCGTCCCTTTTTCAGTTAATGCATTTAAATAAATCGGCAAAGTTGCAACATTAGTTTTTCCTTCACCTGTTTTCATTTCAGCAATTTTACCTTGATGAAGCGCCATTCCGCCAACAAGTTGCACATCATAAAGTCTGATATTTAAAGTTCTTTTTTGTGCTTCTCTAACAACAGCAAAAGCCTCAGGTAAAATATCGTCTAAAGTTTCACCATTAGCCAATCTAGTTTTAAATTCCTGTGTTTTTTTAGGAAAGTCTTCATCATTTAACTTAGAAATATCAGCTTCCAAAGCATTAATTTCCTCAACAATTTTATCAGTACTTTTTATGAATTTAGAGCTTGTATCTCCAAATATTTTCTTAAATAAAGCCATAATCTATATATTAGCATAAAAACTAAAAAACTCCCGATTTTCATCGGAAGTCTTTTAGAAGTGGGCAAAAATTATGCTCGCTTCTTTTTTGTAGTCTTTCTCTTTGCTACTTTTTTTGTAGCCTTTCTCTTTGCTACTTTCTTTGCCTTTTTTTTTGCCATAATATTTAAAAAAATTAATTTTTAATTAGTTTGCAATAACAACGACCCAAAAATTTTTGTAAAAAATTTTTAAAATAATTATTGCAAAGAACTAACTTAATTATCCCGCATAATAGTGTTTAACACAATACTTTTTTTACAAAACTGTGGATAACTTTTTTATTCTAAATAATTAGATATTCATTTTTAAAAAAAATATTTTCTAAAAAATAAATTAATAAGAAATATTTAAAAAAATTTAGTAAAAATTAAAAATAAAAAAAATAAAAAAAATTACACAAAAAAATTGCTTTCATTTGAGGCGGGTCATGGCTAAACTCCAACATATGTGCCTATGTGAGTGCGATAACCCGCCACAGATAAAAGCAATCTATCTATATATTTAGATTATATCATAAAACAGAATCAAGCATATGTGCAACAACATCGTGTGATTTAGCTCCTACGGATTCACATATTTTATCAAAATGAGAGTCTTTTTTAAGATCAGGAGAAAATTCAAGACTAGTTAGAAAAATACCTTTTTTAAAATTCAAAACAAAATTTGATTTTAAATAACTAAAAGCATGAATATGTCTATGCAAATCTTTTGCTAAATTATTTAATTTCTCTTTTTCTATTTTAGAAAAATTTCCTGCTGGAAA
>JBDRFV010000015.1:0-7485 GCA_043818335.1 Patescibacteria group bacterium | reverse complement strand
AAAATAAAACTGTAGTAATAAATCTTTCTACTTCTCAAATGAGCGCGGATATTGCTGAAAAATATAATTGCAAATGCATTAGAGCAAAAGTCGGTGAACCAAATGTTGTAAAAGACATGATAAAAAATAACGCAATTATTGGTGGTGAAGGAAATGGTGGAGTTATCTTCTCTGCTATTAACTTTGCGCGAGATAGCTTTGTAAGTTTATCTCTTGTTTTAGAACTTCTAGCTGAAAGAAATCAAAATGTAAGTGAATTTGTAAATTCTTTATCGACATATTTTATGAAAAAAGATAAAATGCCAGTTGGAAAAAATCTAGATGAAATGTACTCAAAACTTAAAACTCATTTTATAGATGCTAAATTTAACGAAGAAGATGGCTTGCACTTAAGTTTCCCCGATAAAAGCTGGATTCACCTTCGACCATCCAATACAGAGCCAATAATCCGCCTTTTTGGAGAGGCACAAAGCCAAAATCAAATAGATTCTTTATTTAATGAAGTAAAGTTGACTTTGGGTCTCTAATAAGCTATTATCTATACTAGTTAAGTATTATTTATATCAATTGCGTGAAAGAATAAACAACCAAATACGAGCTAAAGAACTCCGAGTTATAGATAACGAAAACCAAAACATAGGTCTTTTAAGTTTTGCAGATGCGTTAAATTTAGCTCAAGAAAAAGGCTTAGACTTAATTGAAATATCACCAAATGCAAATCCACCAGTTGCGAAAATAATGGATTTTGGGAAATATCAGTACGAGGCAAGTAAAAAACTAAAAAAAGCAAAAGCTGGTGCCAAAACCACAGAAACAAAAACAATTCAGATAAAAATAGGCACAGGCGATCATGATTTAGAACTAAAAGCAAAAACAGCTTCAAAGTGGCTAAAAGAAGGACATAGAATAAAAATAGAACTTTTCTTGTCTGGACGTGCAAAGTATATGGATGAAAAATTCCTAAAAGAACGTCTAGATAGAGTATTAAATTTAATTACAGAAAATTATAAAGTAGCTGAATCATATAAAAGAGGTCCAAAGGGTTTATTTATTACAATAGAAAAAGTAAAATAAAAAAATTATGAAAGGAATGAAAACAAACAAATCATATAGTAAAAGATTAAAATTAACAAAAAATGGTAAGGTTATTTCTAGAAAGCCAGGTTTTAATCATTTTAATGCTAAACAATCAAGAACAACACAATTAGCAGGTCGCAAGGGAAATAATTTTGTAATAAAAAATAAACCAAAAAGTCATCTTTTGCCTTTCAGTTAATATTTATAATTTATAAAATTTTAATCAACCAATAATCAACTAAACCAACATGACAAGAGTAAAAAAGGGAGTACATGCATTAAAAAGAAGAAGAAGTGTTTTAAAACAAACAAAAGGTTTTCGGCACGGAAGAAGTACAAAAGAACGTCAGGCAAAAGAAGCACTTTTACATGCAGGAAATTATGCATTTGCACATAGAAAAGACAAGAAATCACACAACAGAACACTTTGGAATATAAAAATAAATGCTGGTTCACGAGAAATTGGTATGACATATTCAAAACTTATAGGCGCACTAAAAAAAAATAAAATAGAACTAGATAGAAAAATATTAGCTGATCTTGCAGAAAATAACCCAAAAATATTCGCAAAAATTTTAGCAAGTCTAAAATAAAAAACTAAACTAAATTAAAACAAAAAAAACACCTGACTAATTAGTTGGGTGTTTTTTTTGTTTTAATTAAGAAATTTTATATTCTGTAATTTTAGTTTTTTTTACTATTTCTATCATATCAGCAATTAGTTTTTTGGGGTCAGCGCCAGATACAATTTTATCATTTGGGCGATGTGATTTTTCTAAAATATCTTTTAATTCTTCGTCCATATCCCAATCACCTTCATATATACCTATAGTCTTATCGTCCTCAAAAGCTATTGTAAACTCATGTATAGTACCGATACGTCCACAACCACAAACAACAGCATCAACTGATCTTGTAAGAAGTAAATCTCTACCTGGATAACCAAATCCTGTATAAATAATCAAATCCATATAATCTAAAGGCAAGTTATAAACTTCTACGTGTTCTTTTTCATTAGATGCTGGAGAAAAACCAATTGATAATCCACCAACTTCTTTAGCGCCCATCGCTGCCCACAAAGGAAATCCCGTAGTTGCGCCAGTTACCAAAACAGCTCCCTGTCTCACAATTTCACGTCCAAGTTCTTTTGCTTTTTCTAAAGCACCAAGTCCACAGTGCCCAGTTTCTGCGGCACCCGAAACACATATTTTTATTTGATGATGTCCGTGTTTTGTATACGGATTTACTGAAAGTGCATCCATGGTTTAATTATATACTAAAAAAATAATTAATAAAACTGAAAAATCTAACAATCAAGTACAACCGAACTTCCATCTTCTGGTGAATAAGCATTAACTCCTAAATTATCTCGAAGTTTTTGTACAAGAAACATAGATGATTTTGGCTCACCCATTACTACAAAAACTTTTTTCAATGTCTCAACAGAATTTTCAACAAAATTAATCAAGCCATTTGAATCTTTATGTCCTGAATATCCATAAATAGTAACGACTTTTGCACGCACAGAAACATATTCACCTGATATTTTTACAGTTTTTATTCCTTCTTGAATTAAACGTCCCATTGTACCAACTGCCTGATAACCAGTTAGTAAAATAGTATTATTTGGATCCGGCAAATAATGTTTTTCATGATGAACAATTCTTCCACCAGAAGACATTCCGGAGCCAGCAATAATTACTTTTGGATTAGGAAATTCATTAATTTTTTTAGATTCTTCAGATCTTAAAGTTGTATGTAAACCTGGAAAATCAAATATATGCTTATCATTAGACATCACTTTTTGAGCATTAACATTAAAATAAGTTTTAAACTGTTTAAAAATCTCAGTCAATTTAATTGCAAGTGGTGAATCAAAAAAAATAGGCATAACTGGTATACGATTATGTTCAACTAAGTCATTTAGTTCAAATAAAAGCTCCTGTGACCTTTCTAACGAAAAAGTTGGTACAATCAAAGTCCCCTTTCTTTTATGATTATCTTCTAATGCCATTTCTAAAAGTTTTTTTCTTTCATTTCTAGATTCATGATTTCTATCTCCGTAAACACTTTCCATTATTAAATAATCAATATCATTAATTATTTCTGTATCTGGAAGTAATGGTGAAGGACTATTTCCTAAATCACCAGTAAAAAGAATTTTTTTACCGTTTAAAACAAACTCTATCATTGCTGATCCTAAAATATGTCCTGAGTCTCTAAAAGAAACTTCAAAATTTTCATCTAATTTTATTTTTTGATGATATTCAAAACCCTCCCAAAGAGAAAAAGTAACCGCAAGATTTTCTTCATTATAAATATCAGATAAATTATATTCTCTTTTTCTGGATAGAATAGACATCGTATCTTCTAACATTGGTACTGCAAGAGCCTTAGTTGGAAGAGTTGAATAAATTTTTCCACGAAAACCTTCTTTGGTTAATTTAGGAATTCTACCTAAATGATCTATATGCGCATGAGTAACAAAAAGAATATCAATATCTTTTGGCTCATAGGGAAAAGAATCCCAGTTTATATCATCAGCTAATTTTATTCCTTGAGTAAGACCACAGTCTACTAATATTTTTTTATCTCCAACTTCCAAAAGAAAATTGGCTCCTGTTACAGTACCAGTTCCACCACAAAATGTTATCCTAGCAATATTTACCATACATTTTATTATAACTTAATTTTTTCTTTTTTTATAATTTTTTTAAAAATATAAGTACTTGCAAAAAGTCCACCTGCTAAATCACAAAAAATATCAGATACTGCATCTAAAAAATTAAATGGATTTTGAGCAATAGTTTTATTAACTATAATTTCAAAAACTTCCCAAAAAATTCCAATTATTAAAACACCTAAAATTATCTTTAAAATAAACTTCCAATTTATATTTTTAAACCCAAAAACCCAAAACAGCAATAATCCAACCCAAAATCCACCAAGTGTATGCATTATTATATCAAAATACCATATTGAAGAATACCAATAAAACCTATCTCCAATAAAATTTAAAAAGAAAATGAAGAATATAACTACCGCTAAACGCATAAAAAGCTTTTTTCTGTCCATAATATAATTATATCATCTAAAAAGAAAAAACCCGTAAAAACGGATTCTTTTTTAGGACTATTTCCAATATATTACCGTAGCTTAAAAGCTAAGTGGGTACCAGACATAAAAAGCCAAAGCTAAACATGATCGAGGTTCCCTAAAAATAGTGTTCTAGGTAATAATTGGAAATAACCCTACTTAAATTGTATCTAATTCAAAAAATTTTGCAAGAAAAATTATCATGAAACCACAAAATTTTTAGAAAAACAAGTTTTATTCATCTACCCCAAAACGTTTATAGTCGAAAGTTTTTGTATTTCCAAACCAATGCTTTATTTCATGTTCTGCTTCTTCTGGTGTCTCTGAGCAATGTACAATATTTGTCACACAACGCTTCTCTTTATTTGCAAGAGCTGGAGAATCTATAGAAAAATCCCCACGAATCGTGCCCATGTCTGCTTTATATGGCATAGTCTCACCAGCAATCTTGCGAACGACATCAACAGCATGAACCCCTTGTATTATCATTTTTACAACTGGAGCACTCATCATAAAATCGATTACCCACTTACGAACTTCAGGACCAATTTTTGAAGTATCGTCTGTTCCAAAATCAGAAAATAAATCATAGCCATATTTCTCATAAGTTGCCTTAGTTTTTTCTCCTAAACGAGTAACCCACTCTTCTTTTTTTGGATAATGATTATCCATTTGTTCATATAATGGTTGTGTCATCTCAAGTGCAACAATCTTTAAATCACGTTGTTCAAAACGCTTAATAATTTCTCCCGTTAAACCTTTTCGAACACCGTCTGGTTTTATCATTACATATGTTTGCTCTTCTTTTATATGTTTCATATTTTCTAAAAAATTAAATTCTAATAAAACTATCTTAACAAATTTTTAATAAAACTCAAACTATTTTTATCCCTTCTCATATCTCGCCATAATTTCAGATTCTACTTCTTCTCTATCTCGGCCATATTTAAGATAAGAAAGTTCCTTCAGGCTTTCAACAATTTCTGGATCACCTTTATCTGGTAATAAACTCCAATGAGATGTCATTCCAAATGGTTTTGTCGGAGTACCATCTATTAACATACTTACATAAGAATTAAAGTTATCTAATTTCATAATATCTGCAGCAGTAAATATCGGCTTAAATTTCTGTTCAACAAAATTTGCATCTTCAGAACTAACACGATAAACAGCCATGGAGCCTACGTTTCCAAAAACAGCATTTTTAATATTTTCTTCAAGCTGAGAAATATATTGATGTGCGACAGTTAAAGATAAACGATATTTTCTAGCTTCAGAAAGAATAGATGCAATAGAATCTGTAGTAACGTTTTGAAATTCGTCTATATAAAGATAAAAATCATTCATTGGTTTTCCAAACATATCAACTCGAGAAAGTGCAGCCATTTGAATTTTTCCAACTAAAACCAAACCAATAAGATTAGCGTTTCTATCACCCAAACGTCCTTTTGAAAGATTTACTAGAAGAATTTTTTTCTCATCCATTATTTTTCTAAAATTAAACGCAGATTTTTCCTGCATAACAACAGGACGCATAATATCATTGGAAATAAAGTTATCAAATTTAGAAGTAATATACGGTACAAAGTTTGCAAGACCTTGATCTCCCGTCGTCTGTTCAGCAGCAACCCAAAATTGTTTAATAATGGGATTTTTACAATGAGAAAGTTTCATATCACGAAATTCTTTATCAGCTAAAACTCTAGAAATCTCGAGTAATGTTGATCCACTTTCAGGATGTTCCATCACAAGAAAAGCGGAATTTTTAAAATATTGTTCAAACATTGCTCCTCCTCCCACTTTCATATCAAAAAGTTTATCAAAAATACCCATAAGTTCATTCACAACAAAAGTTTTCTGCTCAGGATATTTTGGGTCATATTCAAGCATATTAAGACCCATTGGACGTGCAGTATAAGCTGGATCAAAATAAACAACATCATCAATTCTTTCTTTTGGTACATAACTTAAAATCTCTTGCACATCACTTCCGTGCGGATCAATAAAACAACAACCATCACCATTTTTTATATCCTGAGCAATCATATTTTTCAAAATTGTAGTCTTACCAGTACCAGTCTGTCCAATAACATACATATGGCGCATTCTGTCTTCTCTGCTCATATAAATTTCTGTATCTCTACCACGATAACTATTAACTCCCAAAAGAATCCCCTCTTTGCCCATTTCAACTGGAGCTGGTGCATTTCCTGCTTTTGCTTCTTTGAGTTGTCCTTGCCCAGAAATTCCAACAGGAAAATGAAATACCGAAGAAAGTTCTTTTAAATTCATTGGTAAAATTTTATCAGCAGAAAAAAATCTAAAAGAAAAATCATGAAAAAATTTCTTTAAATCGCCACCAGAAATTTTTTCAAAAACAATAGAATTACTTGTAGCTTCAGTAAATTGATTAAAAGAAGATTCTATTTCACTTAAAATAGCGTCAGCTCTTTCTTTCGTTTCTGCAGAAGTAGCAATTCTAATACTAGCTTTCATAATCGAGCTTTTCATTTTATTACCAATTTTTTCAGCTGCACCTTGATCTACAGAACGTCTACCTTTCATATATTTCTCTTTGTTATCATCTTCATTATCTTTCTTTTTATCAAAAAACAATTCTTTAGTAGCTTTCATGAAAGCTTTATTGAATTTATAAAAATTATCTGCCGCATGCTTAACAGACATTCCATCTTTTACATCATCTAAAATCAAATGAAACTGATCCATAAATTTAGTACCGGCAGGTGCTATTAAAAGCTGAATTGCCGCACCTTCACCTGTAGTTTTTAATTTAGAAAATACGTTAAGAATCATATTCATTGGATCATGGTCAATATTATCATAAGTTTTTATGGGCAAAACCGCACGTTCAGAAAATGTTGCATATGCACCAGCTGAATGACCTTTTTCAATAAAAATATTATAGTCATCAGAAACTTCAACAATCTTAGCATCATGATAAAAAGCTAAAATTTGTTTCTCAAAAAGAGAAATATATTTATTTGGAACTGCAGCATAAACTACAACAGAATCACTGCCATTCTGAAGAGCGACTTCTAATGTAAAATAATTTTCTTTTTCATTATATTTATCTTCTGAAATAGATTGCATACCAGCATAAAATTGCTCCATGGCTCCAATGAATTCTTTAAAACCTTTAGACTTATCAGCCTCGTCTTGTGGTGGAGGAAGAGTAATTTCAAAAAGAGTCATATTTAAAGATTTATAAAGTGGTGTTCCTTCTTTTAAATCTTTTGCAATCTGTCCTGTTTTTAAATACTGAATCAAAATCCTATGAAAATCATCATCTAT
>JBDRFV010000014.1:0-2487 GCA_043818335.1 Patescibacteria group bacterium | reverse complement strand
ACGTTGTACGAAATTCTCTGTTGTGAAAAAATTAAAAATTGGCACTTTTATTTCTTAATTAAAAACAATATGAGCGAAGCACAATCAAGTAAAAAAATTTCAGTTGCCTTAGTATTAAGCTGGATTTTCGGAGCCCTGTTTGCCTTAACCGGAATTATTTCTGTTTTTTCTAAGCCAATTCCGGGAATTGTGATGTTAATAATGGCGGCTGTTCTTCTTCCGCCTGTCAATAAGTTGGTAGATGAAAAATGGAAATTTCATCTTTCTGGCGGAATTAAAATAGTTATTATCATTATTTGCTTTATTATTTTTGGTGCTACAGTTGATACTTCAAACAACGATAAGCAACACAATAATCAACTGCAAGTTCAACAGGAGCAAAAGCAAGCCGATTTAAATGCTGTACAACAGAAAAATGAAATAGAGCCAAAAGAAGAACAGCCTATAACCGCTAACAACGAACAATCTCCAGTAGAAACGAAAAAAACAGAAACAATTCCTACATCAAATACTGAAACCAAGTCAGAGCCGAAAGAATCGCCAACTGAAACAAAATCTGAATCGGAAATAGGAGCGGATTCTATTATAGAGGATCATTGTCAAAGAGAATGGCCGAATGATGCCAAAATGAAAGCATATTGCAAAGAACAGCAATATGACGGTTTAACTACGCTTAATCTTGGTAAGCCCTCTGATATTAACGAAAGTCAATTTTCTACTATTAGAAATCATTGTAAAAATGAGTGGCCTACTGATTATAAAATGAGGGCTTACTGTGAGGGTCAGCAATATGATGGCGTTCGCACATTAAATAATGGCAAGTCAGCAGATATTGGCGATACTGAATTTGGCATCATTCGTCCAAAGTGCGAAAACGAATGGTCTACAGATTTTAAAATGCGCGCCTATTGTGAAAGCCAGCAATATGATGCAGTTAGAACATTAAATCAAGGCAAGCCGTCTAATGTTTCCGAATCAGATTTTGAATCGGCTAGATCGTCTTGTGCTAATGAATGGCCAACTGATTATAAAATGAGAGTGTATTGTGAAAATCAGAAGTACTAAATAAAAGTGCCAAAATAATTATTGAAAAATTTTTTCACAAAAGAGAACATCGTACAACACCGTATATCAGGTTCCAGAAATTTTCTTTTTAAATTTTAAAGGAATTGAAAATTTCTTCCACCCAAATTTTTATTTCTCTTTTCTTAATAATTTAATTAAGGATGAGAAATAAAAACTTCTCATATACGGATACGTTAGCTTAAATATATGTTTTTCTTTACGGCTAACGCCTACTTTTAAAAAGAATTAATTTTTTATTTTATGGATGAAAAATCCAATGAGCAAAATCGAATAACTCTTTCCATAACTTTCATTGCTACATATTTAACAATAATTCTTGGATTTTCAGAAAAAATAAAAAGTCCTTCGTCAGAATTAAGTGTTGCTAATGATATTGCTTTCGGCATTTTTATCTTATTTGGAATACTTATAGTATTTTTATTTTTCCTTTATCTTGTTTTTACTGCGCTAGAATTAGATTTTCACAAGAAGAAAGAGGTTATGTTTGACCAAGAGGTTAGTAAAGAAAAAATAAATCAAATACGAAAATCTTTATACAATGGAGGTGTTCGTTGGATTTTTGTTTCTTTTACATACCCTATTTACTATCTATTAAGTATATTCAAAACGAGTTATAGTTTTTGGGTAGCAATATTGCTATGGGCGTTTTGTTTGGCGCTTGTTTATATTTTATTGTATATAATCTTTAGAGACAAAAAATAAAAAATTAATTCTTTTTAAAAGTGATTTGCATTCGCAAATCAAAGAAAAACATATACATCAGCTAACAGCGTATATCTGGTTACGGCTCTTACAGAGCCTCCACCCATATTTTGCTCCGCTACGCTACGGCAAACATCAGATATGCCGAAACGTTATATGCCATTTTGTTTCTAATATGAGAGTGTAGAAGAATAGGAATATTTTTATCTAAAGTTGACCAGTCCATTATAGTCTTCCAGAGTAAAAAGATTAAACGGATCGTATCTCTTTTTCCATTTATAAAAAGTTTTGCGAGAAATGCCAAAATGTTTGCAAGTTTGAGAAACATTCTGTGTTTGCTTAAAATAATCAAACCATTGCGCTCTAACTTTAACATTCTTTGAGAAAGAAAAAGATCTTTTTAATGAATGAATCATATTATAGAGAGAAACCAAGTCCCATTTTTCACTGAAACCTGATTTCAATAAAATTATTCTTTCTCTATAATAATCTTTTTTCTTTAAAAATTTACAATTTTTAAAATGTTCTGACACTTTTTTTGATTCTAGAAGTGTTACCTATAGCTAAGGACAAAAATTTTCAAACAACTAATAATAAATAATTGATTAGAAAAAATTCCATAAGCCATTTTGGGCTAATTGAAAAGCCTAAAATGGCTTGGATAGTTTTTCATTCGTTGACTTTGTTTAGATATTTAAG
>JBDRFV010000013.1:0-5793 GCA_043818335.1 Patescibacteria group bacterium | reverse complement strand
TTTCAGTATCTTGAAAAAAGAGTTTCAAGTATTTTACCTAATTTTTCTGAAAAATCATTTTGGTCTATATTTGTATCAAAATTTATTATGGGAATAAATCACATTGTTATATTATTTTCTGGTTATAAGCAAATACCGATGAAAAGATATTTAAGAGCAGAAGGATTATCTACGTTAATTTGGGCACCGCTTTTACTTTCCCTTGGTTATTTTTTCAGTTATACTGCTTTAAGTATAAGTCAGGAAATATGGAGATTTTTATTAATTATTGCAGGTTTAGTTATTATATTTATTATTATTGATAAGTTTTTGGGTTGGTTATATTTATTATTCCAGTATTTATATAAAGAAAAAGATGAAAATATTTAAAAAAGGTAAAAAATTAGTAACACATGATGGTTCTTTTCACGCAGATGATATTTTTGCCTGCGCTACTTTATTATTAGTTTTAGATAAAAAGAAAGAAAGAGCAAAGATTTTTAGAACTAGAGATCAAAATATAATTAAAAAAGGTGATTATGTTTTTGATATTGGTGGAATTTATGATGCTGAGAGAAATCTTTTTGATCATCATCAAATTGGTGGTGCGGGGAAAAGACCTGCCCGCAATGCTTTCAGCATAGCTGATGCAGGCGGGGAAAATAATATTGAATATTCTTCTTTTGGTTTAGTTTGGAAAAAGTTTGGTGAAGAAGTTTGCGGGAATAAAGAAGTTGCTGATTTTATAGATCAAAAATTAGTTTCACCAATAGATGCTGATGATAACGGTATTAATTTATATAAAAATAATTTTGAGAATATTTTGCCTTATACTATAAATGATGTTTTGTCTATTTTTAAACCTACTTCTTTAGAAAATTTAAATATAGATAAACAATTTTTGAAAGCGCTAGAGTTAGCAAAAGTAATTTTAAAAAGAGAGATAAAAAAGAATAATGATCAAATAGAAATTACAAAGATTATTCAAAATTATTATAAAAATTCAAAAGATAAGAGGTTAATAATTATCGAAAAGCCAGAAGTATCTAGATATGAAATTTGGGATGCATTACAAGATTTTACAGAGCCACTTTTTATAGTTTATAAGACTGATGAATGGCGAATTGTTGCAATGCGTTTAAATATTAACTCTTTTGAAAACAGAAAAAACTTTCCAAAAGTTTGGGCTGGACTTATAGATAAAGAATTTCAAAAAATTTCTGGAGTTGAAGATGCTATTTTTTGTCACAGAGGACTTTTCTTGGCTGGAGCTAAATCTAAAGAAGGCGCTATCAAATTAGCACAGATAGCTTTAATTAATAACTAATAACTTTTAACTAATAACTAATATGGCTTTTATAGATGAAATAAGAATACATGCAGAAGCAGGACGTGGTGGCGACGGCGTTGTTCGTTGGCGTCAGGAAAAATTTATTCCAAAAGGTGGACCAGCTGGTGGAGATGGTGGTCGTGGTGGAGATTTTTATGCTGTCGCAATAAGAGATGTTAATGCACTTTTTAGATATAAAGCAAAGAAAGAATTTTATGCAGAACGTGGACAAGATGGTGGAGGAAAAGGTCTACATGGAAAAAATGGCGATGATTATTTTTTAGAATTACCAATTGGTTCTGTAATTACTAATTTAGAAACAGAAGAAAAATGGCAACTTCTCGCGGAAGGTGAAAAAGTTTTATTGCTGAAAGGTGGTTACGGTGGTTTTGGAAATATACATTTTAAAAGTTCTACAAATACAACTCCACAAGAGTGTAAACCAGGACAAGATGGAGAAAAAGGGAATTTTTTAATTGAATTAGAACTTTTTGCTGATGTTGGTTTTGTTGGTTTACCGAATGCCGGAAAATCTTCTTTATTAAATTCTATAACTAATGCAGATGCAAAAATAGGTGAATATGCTTTCACTACTTTAGATCCAAATCTTGGAGATTTTTATGGTTTTATATTAGCTGATATTCCGGGTTTAATAGAAGGCGCGTCAGAAGGAAAGGGTTTAGGAGTAAAATTTTTAAAGCACGTGAAAAGAACAAAAATGTTAGCGCATTTAATTTCTTTTGAGAATCTTTCAAAAAGTTCTAGTAATATGATGAAAGTTTATAAAGAAATTAGAAAAGAATTGGAAAAATATGATAAGAAAAATAATCTATCTGGCAGTGATGGCTTGTCAGGAAAAGAAGAAATAATATTACTTACTAAAACTGATGTAATAGAAGATAAAAAAATTATAGAAAAAGAAAAAAGTAAATTTGAAAAATTAGGTAAAAAAGTTTTCACTATATCTCTTTATGACGATCAGTCTGTGAAAAATTTTGGAGACGAATTAGTTAAGATTTTAAAGCCTCGCCCGTAGGCTATGGCCGAGGGAAATAAATAAAATAAATAAAAAAGACTTTGCGTATAAATTCTACGCAAAGTCTTTTTGTTGTTATATTTTTGCGAACTTTCCGGCGAGTCGCCGGAGTTCGTAGAATAAAAACATGTAAGTGCAGTTTTTTCCCGCACTGACTTCTTCTACTCCGTTTTTTTCCGTAATTCTTGTTACGTGTCGGGTTTTGCCCTTTTTTTCGTAAAGATATTTTTCTGTGCTATTATCTTTCACTTGTCGCACAAGGACTTCAGCTTTTTCAATATCTTTTTTGCCGAAAGTGAAAGTAATGGTTATTTCTTCCAGCAGCCAGCGATATCGAATCATTGTCTGGTTGGGGGAAAGAAAAATCTCATTCCTGCAGTTACCCTTACAGGTATCTACCCCTGTAGGGTTGTAATTGACCTTTGCCCGAAAATCATACAAGATTTTGGACAGGATAGAGTCAATTTGTTTGGGCTCTTCATATTTTTGCCCAAAACAAAATCCTGCGCCAAGCGCAAGAAATAGGAGGAACATAGTTAGCTTTTTCATAAGTGGGAGTTTAATTTATATTAAGAATTTTTTTAGAACATATTTTCTTTACAATATCACAGAAATTAAAAAAAGTCAATAAACTAAAAGATAAAATTTAGCTTATTGACTTTTTGTGTATCAATCAAGAATATCAAGACCTTTTCTGTGAAATCGTTTTTTGAAATCTGATAATTCAAACTCTAATTCCAAAATAACGTTTCTTCCCCAATCCTTTTTTGTTAATTCTTTTATGGCATCATAAATTTTTTTGATTGCTGAAGTCCACCGAAGTTGAAGAAGAATTTCTTCTATTTTGTTTAAGGCATCTTCTGGTTTTAGTTCTTCTCCTTTTTTCCCGTACAATTTTTGTTTATAGAAGATCCCAGCGATGTATAATTCAACCAACTCTTCCTCTTCTTTTTCGAGATAGATTTTTCTAAAAGAATGATTAAAAATTTGTTCAATGAAACTTTTAACTTTTTTGTTTTTTATTTCACCTAAAGAAGAAACCGCCATCGAAAAATATTCAAAACGATCTTTGTTGTAAAAGTTTATATATCTTTTTGAACAAATTTCTATTGGATCTCTAAGTGATTTTAGTGTTCCAAAGGAAACTTTATTAATAAGCTCAATCATTTGGTAGAATGAATTTTCTCCAGGGTAGGCTAATACTTTCAGCAAATTAATTATTTTTTTCTGTTGAAAGTTTTTTAGGATTGAGATTAATGCCGTTAAAAACAGCACTGAGCTGATAATGATAAGAAAAATTTTCATGTTATTGGGTTTTTAGTTAATTTACGAAGTGCAAGTTTATTTAAATTTAGAATATAATATAAAAATTAGTAAGTCAATATAAATAAAGAAACCCCGATTTTTTTCGGGGTCTGGCCGGAGATGCTATCTCCGGGGATGTGATTAAATATAATATAGCATATTCAAAATATTTGTCAAGCTTCTGTAAATAGAAATAAAAAAAACCGGCAGTCTGTGACTGCTGGCATAGTTAAACATAATACGGTTCTGTGTGCCGTGCTTTCTGCGTTATTTCAGCAGAATCTGCTGTGGCACTTGTGATCGATCCGGACTTTGTCTGTGGCCCGCTGATTTTCCTAGGATTCAGCGGGCATATTTACCGGATAAAATGTGGCCGATGGGCAAGCTCCTGTCCCTCTTTTATGTAACCAAGGGAAATGTTAGCGCCCGGCGAGGCCAGTTGTTGGGACTTGTCGGCAGAGTGGGGCTTCCTCCTTTTCTGAAACAGAAGGATAACCGGGTAAAAATAAGTGACGCCGACTTTTGCCCTAAAATATAAAGAACCGTAAACTTGATACAGTATAGCATATTAAATATATTTGTCAAGTATTTATAAAAAGCCTATATAGCTTGACTTTTTATACTTTATATAGTATTATGATTTTGATAAAAAGTACATTATATTAATTAAAAATAAAAGTCATGGCAAATCTGGAAAAGTTTTCCCGACCAATTAAAAAGGATGGGATCAGGAAAGAGCTTGAAGAAGGAGTTCTCTTACATGAGAGCTTCAAGTATGATTATGAAGATGAGATCGAATGGATGTTTGATACCTATCAGGAAATCATGCTTTACTGGCTGAGTCAGTAAGCTCTAAAAAATATTTTAAGTCCTGCAGTTTAAAACTGTGGGGCTTTTTGTTTTTATAAATAATTTAAAATATGTTAATATATTAGAATAAATGGATAAGAAATTTTACCCAACGATTGGACTGGAAATACATGCTGAGTTAAAAACACAGACAAAAATGTTCTGTGGTTGTTTAAACCCCGCAGGAAAGTCTTTGACTTCCAACGGGGCAAGTAATCCAGAAATTAAACCTAATACATTAATTTGTCCTGTGTGCATGGCGCATCCGGGAACTTTGCCAGTTGCTAATAAAAAAGCTATTGAGAATGTAATAAAAGTTGGTTTGGCGCTAGATGGTGAAATTGCAGATTTTACAGAATTTGATAGAAAGAATTATTTTTATCCGGACATTCCAAAAGGTTTTCAGATCTCGCAGTACAAATATCCAATTGTTTCTGGTGGGCATTTAGCTGACTTTGATATTACTCGCGTGCATCTTGAAGAAGATACTGCGAATAATAAACACATAGAAGGCGACCCACGCCACGGCGGGGCAGGTTTTAGTTTGATAGATTTTAATCGAGCTGGTGTGCCGTTGATGGAATTAGTTACAGAGCCAAAAACTTTTGATGCGTCTGATGAAGTTGTTGCAAAAAGTGCTGCTAAATTTGCGAAAGAATTACAGTTGATTCTTTGGTATTTAGGAGTTTCTGATGCAAATATGGAAAAAGGTGAAATGCGCGTAGAAGCAAATATTTCTATTTCTGATGCCTCGCCCGTGGACGGACTACGGCCGAGGGATCTTAAAAAATTGGGCCTAAACCAATCCGAAGGATTGGTCGGCCGAACATACGGGAAGTATGTTTTAGGCACCAAAGTTGAAGTAAAAAATCTTAATTCTTTTAAGAGCGTAGAAAAAGCGATTAAGTTTGAATTAGACAGAATGCTAAAGCTTTGGCAAGAAGGAAAGCAGGCTGAAATAGTTCAAGAAACTCGTGGTTGGGATGAAAACAAGCAAAGTACTTTTTCACAGAGAAAAAAAGAATCAAGTCATGATTATAGA
The DNA here is from genome assembly GCA_043818335.1 of Patescibacteria group bacterium. Lineage (GTDB taxonomy): Bacteria > Patescibacteriota > Minisyncoccia > Phycocordibacterales > UBA9973 > UBA9973. The sequence continues at coordinate 252 of JBDRFV010000013.1, read as the reverse complement.
TATTTTCCTGAGCCAGATTTGCCGAAGATGTTTTTACATGGTGGATTTTCCGCCAAAGGCGGACCAGCCTCTGGCTGGGATTTAGAAAAAATGAAAAGCGAGTTGCCAGAATTGCCAGAAGTTAGAAGAAATAGATATAAAACAGATTTTGGAATAAAAGATGAAGATATAGAAAGTTATATTAATGATTTTGAATTGGGTGCTTGGTTTGAAAAAGTTGCTGAGATTTTGAAAGATAAACCTGCCCGCAGT
>JBDRFV010000012.1:0-5179 GCA_043818335.1 Patescibacteria group bacterium | reverse complement strand
TTTTGAAGAAATATTCTATTGCAATATATCATTTTTTTGACTAATCGTCAAGTATCTTTTGTTTGCTTTAGTTAAATCAAAAATGATATTATTTAGCCATGTTAGACAAGAAAAAAATAAAAGAAAAATTAGAAAAAGAACGTGATGTTTTATTAGAACAAATGCGAGATTTAGGTAAGCTTGATCCTGAGACAGGAGAATGGCAAGCTACACCTGAAGAGCTTTCTTCTCCCGAGTCAGATGAAAATGATAAAGCCGATAGATTTGAGGATTATGAAGCTAAAAGTTCCATGGTAAAAGCTCTAGAGCCAAGATTAAAAAATGTTTTACAGGCTTTAAAAGATTTGAATAAAGTTAGTTTTGGTAAATGTGAGGTTTGTAAGAAAAATATTGAAAAATCAAGAATGGATGCGAATCCAACAGCAAGAACTTGTAAGAAACACTTATGATAATAAAATTAAAATATAATGAGCTTTGCTAAAGCTTATTCTGCGCAGGTAAATCTTCTAAAGGGACAGATCGTAACTATAGAGGTTGATTTGTCGCGTGGTTTGCATGCTTTTAATGTAGTTGGTTTACCAGATAAAGCCGTAGACGAGTCAAAAGATAGAGTTAGTTCTGCTATTAAAAATTCTGGTTTTATTTCACCAAAAGCAAAAAATCAAAAAATAGTAGTTTCTTTATCTCCAGCTGATTTAAAAAAAGAAGGTCCGTTTTTTGATCTTGCAATTGCGCTTTCTTATATGTTAGCGTCTGGAGATTTAAAATTTGATCCGGAAAAGAAAATTTTTCTTGGTGAATTAGGGCTAGATGGTGTGCTTAGAACTATTAGGGGCGCTTTGCCTTTGGTTCAAGAAGCAAAAGCACAGGGTTTTGAAGAAATTTTTTTGCCAAAAGAAAATGCAGTAGAAGCAGCGTTGGTGGACGGAATAAAGATTTTTGGTGTTGGTAGTTTAAAAGAAGCAGTAGAGCATCTTTCTAATATAGTTTTAATTTTAGAACAGCCAAAAACTGAAATAAATTATGAAAAAGAAATGAAAGGCGCGGATTTTGCTGATGTTCGTGGGCAAGAAGGTGCAAAAAGAGGTTTAGAAATTGCTGCAGCTGGTGGACATAATATTGCGATGTACGGTCCGCCTGGAACTGGAAAGACAATGTTAGCTCGGGCTTTTTCTGGATTATTACCTGATTTATCTTTGGAAGAAGTATTAGAGATAACAGGAATTCATTCTGTCGCTGGAATAACAAAAGGCGAATTAGTTTGTGTTTCACCGTTTCGCGCACCACATCACACTTCTTCTTATGTTTCATTAATTGGTGGTGGAAGTTTTCCTAAGCCTGGTGAAGTGACTTTGGCTCATAGAGGAGTTTTGTTTTTAGATGAATTTCCAGAATTTGAAAAAAGAGTTTTAGAATCTTTACGTCAGCCGTTGGAAGATAATATAGTTTGCATTTCTAGAGCAAAAGGTTCTGCTGTTTTTCCAACTAATTTTATTTTAGTTGCTGCGATGAATCCTTGTCCATGTGGAAATGCTGGATCTAAAAAGAAAGCATGTATCTGCAAGCCATTTGATTTAGATAGATATAAAAGAAAATTATCTGGACCGATTATGGACAGAATAGATTTATGGATTTCTGTAAGTGATGTTGATTATAAAAAATTAGGCGCAGATTCTAGTGGTGAAAAAAGTGTAGAAATAAAAAGTAGAGTTTTAAAAGCTAGGAATAAACAAAAAGAAAGATTTGATAAATTAGATAGAAAAATTAGTTTGAACAGCGAAATGAATGTAAAAGATTTATCAAATATAGTAAAACTTCCAGAAGATATTAGAAATTTACTTGATAGCAGTGCGGAACAACTTGCTCTTTCTGCTCGTGCTTATCATCGAGTAATTAAGATAGCACGAACTATTGCTGATTTAGAAAATTCTGACGAAGTAAATGCCAATCATATTTTAGAAGCTATTCAATATAGGCCAAAAGTTAATTCATAGTAATTGTGTTAGAATTTAAAAATGGGGGAAAATTATTTTGAGCATAAGGGCAAGGCTGTAAAAATGGATAATCATTTTAAGCACGTTATGGCTATTACTCTTAATCCGAAAACGGATTATAAAGATGGGGCAATTAGATGTATAACAAGTCGTAAGGGTGATGTCACTGTAAAAGGATATATAGACAGAAGCGAACTTTATAAAATTAAAGGAAATTCGTTGGAGAGTTTTGAGATAGATAAAAAATTAAATATAAAAAACGAAACAGAAATAATTAATAAACTTGCAGAAAAAGATTTAGAATTTATTGGGCTTGAAGATCCCGATATTTGGGTTGATAAAAAAAATAATTTATTTCATTTATATTTTACATTGCCATTAATTAATAAAACTAATGATAATAAGAACAAAACACATCTTGGTCATGCAGTGGGAAAAGATTTAGATAGTTTAGAAATGACTATGCCAGTGCTTCAGGCGGATGAGATTGGTAGCGCCAAAGAATTATCTATTGCACCGACCAATAAAAAGGGGTTTCGATATAATCTTGTAGAATCAAGTAAAAAGGAAAAAGATTTTAATTATTCAGTTATCAGACTAGCTATCACTGAAGATATGGGGAAACCGTGGAAGTTTGGGGGAATAGTATTTCATCCTAAAGAACATAATATTCCATGGATTGCTGGACATGCTTCACCCGGACCACTTTTTTCTAAAAATTTTATAGATGTTGGTGAGGGAAGACTTGTTGGCTTAATTAATGGACGAGAAGCAAACCAAAAAATTGGTGAAAAAATTAAATATGGGATGTTTTCGATTGGTCTTTTTATATATGATTATGAAAACGGAAAAATTGATTGGGTTTCTCCTGATCCTTTTATTCAAGATAGTGAAGCTAAAACTATTACTTTTGCTAGTTGTCTTATAGAAACAGAAAAAGGAAAAGGAATTTTATATGCTCATGTAGATGATTCATTTGTGCGTGCTTATGATTTAGACGCAGAGAAAATTAAATTACTTTTACCAAAAAAAATTTAAATTAAAAAACTCACAAAATAAATGTGAGTTTTTTAATTTTATCTCGAGATAAAAATTACGCTACAGAATCCTTTAAGCCTTTTGCTGGTCGGAATTTTGGAACTTTCTTTGCAGCGACTTTTACTTGCTCTCCTGTCTTTGGATTTCGAGCCATTCTTGCAGCTCTTGCTTTTATTGAAAAGATTCCAAAACCTGCAACTGAAACTTCCTCTCCTTTTTTCATGGTTGAAATGATAGTATCAAAGATCCCATCTACGATTTCTTCAGCTTGTACTTTTGTACCGCCGAGTTTTCCGTGTACATATTCAACTATTCCTTGTTTGTTCATAGTTTTTAAAAGTTATTTTTATAATACTTTCGACCAATTATTGATAAACTAATACATTACCATTATATAACAAGGGTTTTTTAGAAGCAAGCTATCTAGCGTATTCTATAACCCTAGTTTCACGTATCATAGTGACTTTAATTTCACCTGGGTATTTGAGTTCTTGCTCTATTTTCTCAGCTATTTCACGTGCCATAAGCTTTGTTTCTGTGTCAGAAAGTTTTTCTGGCGTTACAAATATACGTATTTCACGTCCAGCTTGTAATGCATATGACTTTTCAACAGCTGGGAATGCATTTACTAGAGCTTCTAATTCTTGTAGACGTTTTAAGTAGTTTTCAACAGAATCTCTACGTGCTCCTGGGCGGCCACCTGATATTGCGTCAGCTGTTTGAACTATTATTGCTTCTATTGTTTCATAAGGATAATCTCCATGATGAGACTTCATTGCAGTAATGATTTTTTCGTTTGCACCAAATTTTTGCAGTATTCTAATACCGATTTCTACGTGTGTTCCTTGTACTTCGTGATCTAAAGCTTTCCCAATATCGTGAACTAAAGCTCCAGCTTTTGCTATTTGTACATCAGCACCTAATTCTTCTGCTAACATTCCAGCTATGTGTGACATTTCAATAGAATGCTGAAGAACATTTTGGCCGTAACTTGTTCTAAAATATAGTCTTCCTAAAATAGCAATTATTCTTGGATCAAAATTAAAGATTCCACATTCATAAACTGCTTGTTCTCCTTTTTCTTTTATAATTTTATTAATTTCTTCTTTTGCTTTTTCAACCATTTCTTCAATTTTAGCTGGCTGAATTCTTCCGTCTAAAATTAAGTTTTCTAACGCAACACGTGCAACTTGTCTTCTAACTGGATCAAAAGATGAAATTACAATAGAACCTGGCGTATCATCAACTATTAGTTCAACTCCTGCTTCTCTTTCAAATGCTCGAATATTTCTCCCTTCTTTACCAATAATCTTTCCTTTTATTTCATTATTTGGTATAGAAACAGTAGAAGTCATCAATTCCGCAGCTGTACTAGAAGATAAACGTTGAATAGAAGTAGCTAAAATATCTTTAGCTGTTCTTTCTAATTTTTCTTCGTTATTTGTCTCTAATTTTTGAATTCTAATCATTAAGTCTTCTTCATATTTTTTCTCAACATCATGCATTAATTCATTTTTTGCTTCTTCTTCGTTTAATTTAGCCACTCTTTCGAGCTCTACCATTTTTTGATTTTCTAAATCTTGTACCTTTTCTTGAATTTTTTTAATTTCTTCTACTTTTAGTTTTACACCTTCTGTCTCTTTAGTTAACTCCGTTTGTCTAGCATCTAAAAGCTCATCTTTTTTGATAAGTCTTTTTTCTGTGTCTTTAAATTCTACCTCTTTCTTTTTTTCTTCTTCTTTTAACTCAGCTAATGTCTTTTCAGATTTTTTCTTAGCTTCGTCTGTGATTTTTTGCGCTTCTTCTTTAGCGCCAACCATCATTTGCTTAATATCTATTTCTATAGATCTTCTTTTTCCAAGAGCTACTATGACTCTTAGATAATATCCAATTAAACCTCCCAATAAGAGTATTCCAACTCCAATTAGGATTATTATTAATGTTGTGCTCATAAACTTTTTATCAGCTTACAAAAACACCCACTATATTCTGTGGTTAAATTTTTTTAGTTGTCCTAGATAGACAAGTTTTTTTCTCAAAATAAAAGATATATGAATTTCTATTTAACGTTGACATAATATGGAATATTTTTATAAACCGATTTCAAAATAATTTTTAAAAGTCGATATTTACATAATACTCTAAAT
>JBDRFV010000011.1:0-4269 GCA_043818335.1 Patescibacteria group bacterium | reverse complement strand
GCGTTAGATTATAGTCAGATTGAATTGCGAGTTGTGGCTATTTTATCTAAAGATGAAAAAATGACTAAAATTTTTGCTGACAGAAAAGATATTCATGCGGGAGTTGCATCTTTTGTCTTTGGTGTGTCTATTGATAAAGTTGATAGAGAAATGAGACGCAGAGCTAAAATTATAAATTTCGGAATTATTTATGGTATGGGAGTTTCGTCTCTTAGAAAAAATCTTGGTGGCACAAGAGAAGAAGCGCAAAAATTTTATGATAATTATTTTAGGCAGTTTTCAGGCGTAAGAGATTATTTGGAGTCAGTTAAAAATTTTGCGATTCAGCATTCTTTTTCTGAAACTTTATTTGGTAGAAAAAGATATTTTCCAAATATAAAATCTAGAATTCCATTTTTAAAAAGCATGGCTGAAAGAACTGCAACTAATGCACCAATTCAAGGTACAGCTGCTGATTTAATTAAATTAGCTATCAGGTTTGCAGAAGAAGATTTGCAAAAAGCTGGGCTTTTAGATAAAGTACGTTTAATTTTACAGATTCATGATGAGTTGGTTTATGAAGTTGAAGAAGAAGTATTAGAAAAAGCTGAAAAAATAATAAAAAACGCAATGGAAAATATACTAAAAAGATCGCATTTAGACATTAAAACACTAATTCCAATAGAAGTGCACACTGGTTCGGGTGATAATTTAATGGAAGTGAAGTGATTTAACTTTTAAGATTTTAAGTGATATAGTTAAAACATAAATGGATAAAGAAAAGATTGAAAAACAACATAAACCAAGAGTGCATAAAATTTTAGCGCACTCTTATTTGGTTTATTTAATCTCTTTATTTTTTGGTCTTCTTTTTAGTGCTATCTATCCTTTTAAAATTTTTGAAAGTAGTTTTTTATTAAATATTAGTTCTCTTGTTTTAATACTTTCTACTATTTTAATTTTTTGGGCTCAAAAAAGTTCTAGAAAATTTGGTAAAAATAAACAAAGCATAACAGAAAAATCTTTATGGAAGGACCGTATCGATACACTAGGAATCCAACTATTATTGGTTTATTCTTTTCTATCTTGAGTTTTGGAATAATTATTAATTCTCCTTTTATTATTTTGTTTTCTTTTATTGCTTTTTTAATTTCTAATCTTGTTTTTACAAAAAAAGAAGAAGCCCTTTTAGAAAGTAAATATGGTGCTTCTTATTTGAAATATAAAAAAATAGTTAAATTTTAGTTATGATATATCTTTTTACTGGAGACGATGTTAAGAAAAAACGTGATGTTTATGAGAAATTTATAGATTCTTTACCTAAAAATACTGAGTCTTTTTTTATTAGTAAAAATGATTTTAATTCAGCTCAGTTGGAAAGTTTTTATTCAGGCTCAGGGCTGTTTTTTTCTAAATGTACAGTATTTTTAGAAAATATTTTTGAAAGAGAAGAAACTCGAGATTTTATTTTAAAAAAATTAGAATTAATGCGAGAGTCGCAGAATGATTTTGTTTTTTTAGATGGACATTTAAATAAACCAATCTTAGATGCTTTTAAAAAAGCTCGTGCTGAGTTGAATGTTTTTGAATTACCAAAAGAAAAAAAAGAAAAATATAATAATTTTCTTTTGGCTGATGCTTTTGCAGACAGGGATAAATTAAGACTTTGGATTTATTTTAGGCAAGCGATGGATGTTGGGGTTGGAATGGAAGAATTAATTGGTGTTTTATTTTGGAAAGCAAAAGATATGATTTTGAGAAAAAATTTTAGAAAGTTTACAGAAGAAGAACTTAAAAATTTTTGTAATAAAATATCTTATTTATTGCCAGAAGCTAGAAAAAAGGGATTAGATGATGAATCTGCTTTTGAGCAGTTTTTACTTGAGGTTTTTTAATTGACGTAGCTTTTTTTATGTACTATAATTAAAATATATTATTATTATAAAATTTATGGAAAAAACAAAACATATAAAACATTTAATTTCTAGACACAGACTTTCTATTATTTGCGCAATTATTTTTGCAGTATTTATTAGTATTTATTTTAATAAAGTTGAAGCTACTTTACCAACTCAAACACAGGCTAGTTTTGTTTCTGGATTAGACGATGCAACTTTTTCTGGTGATTTTACTTTAAGTGAAAGTGCTACTTTTACTGTGATGATTGATGCTGTAGATGTTTCTGAGCCTGGATCAGGAAATATTTTTTTAACAGATGTTGTTGGAAGTTTTGGTGGTCTTGAAATAGTTACGGGATTTAGTTCAGGAGCAACAGGGCAGGTTGACGCTTTGATGGGTTGTAGGGGTCCTAGAGGTCAAACCTGTGTTGTGTTGTCAGGAATAGTTGGTACGTTTGAATTAGGAGAATTAGTTACCAGTTCTTCTGGTGCTAGTGGTATTATTGCTTCAACAGACATTTCTTTTCCCGAGGGAATTTCTGATACCATTTCTTGGACAGAAGTTGGTGGATCAGCAAGTTCAGGATCCGGAAGTTCTATTAGTGGATTAACTGTTTCTTTGGCTGATGGAATTTCTGTAAATTTTGATGCTTCTACTGGTCATACAGTTAGTGATTATTGGACTTATACAATAGTAGCAGGACAAACTCAGGTACAAACAAATAATTTAGCAGATCCGGGTGATTTAGATGATGGAGTTTATTCAGGAGTTTTTAGTGAAGCCGGTGATGCTGTTTTCACAGCTACAATTGATGGAGTAGATGTTGCTTCACCCGATCCTGGTTCTGGGTGTGTGTATTTAAATGATGTAGTTGGCAGTTTTTCTCTTGGTGATACTCTTACAGGACAAGATTCAGGAGCGACAGGAGATATTCCTACCGGCATTACTCCAAAGTGTTTTGGTGTTATTTCTATGTACGAAACCGCTAAGTCTTTGGAAAACGTGGAAGGGGTTTTTCAAGCTGGCGAAACTATTACTAGTTCTTCTGGCGGCACAGCAACTCTTGTGACTGATAGTATTTCTTTTTCTCCAGCAACAGATACCTTTTCTTGGACAGAAGTTGGTGGTTCAGCTGGATCTGGGTCTAGTGTTTCAATAGATGGTAGTGAGACGTCGTTAGCTGATAGTATTAGTATTACTTTTGGAGCTACAACTGGACACACATTGAGTGATTCTTGGATTTATACAATTACAGCTGATGCAGAAGAATTAGTCGCTGAAATACCTGTTATTGTTGCTACTACTATTTCAAGTTCTGGATCTTCTGCACAATATAGATATAATTATTTATCAAGGACAGGTAAAATTGGAGAAGCTCAAAAAATAAAAGGGGAGTTTTTAGAACCAAAAACATTAAAAACAACAGAAACATTAAAAACAACAGAATTATTAGAAACAACAGAATTATTAGAAACAACAGAATCATTAAAAACAACAGATAATAATAATCTAGCTGAGAATTTAAATAAGATTCAAAATATTGTTGAAGTTAGTTCCGCTAAGAAATTTAAGTTTGGCTACACTGGATTGGAGGTTAAAGAGCTACAAAAAGTTTTAAACAAACTTGGATATATATTAACTACAAGTAGACTTGGGTCACCTGGTAATGAGACTATTTATTTTAGAGCACTAACACTTTCTGCTGTTAAAAAATTTCAAAAAGAAAATGGATTAAAAGTTGATGGAATTGTTGGCCCTAAAACAACAGCTAAATTAATAGAATTATTAGAAAAACAATAAAAAACTTTTTAAAAAACTCTCTTTGAAAATAAAGAGAGTTTTTTAGTTTTTTGTCCGCCCGGTAGGAATCGAACCTACGACCATCTCCTTAAAAGGGAGCTGCTCTACCGACTGAGCTACGGGCGGATATTTTTACAATATTGTGATAATATATTAAATATAAGCAAAAATCAAGGTTAATTAATATATTTTATGGAAAATTTAGAAGAAAAATTAAATACATTAAAGAGTGAACATTTAAAAGAAGGCATTCCTCCTATCAGGGGTTGTGTTTGTGATAAAAATAATTTAGATGAACAGACTCAGTATTATTTGGACGATTTTAAAAAAGATGCTGAATTTATTAATTTTTATTCTAAAAAAGATGAACTTTTAGAAAAGAATCTTCAGAATGCGGGGAAAGAAACTTACGTTATATCTTCTATTGATAACAAAAACAAATATTCACTAGAGTATTATGATTGTACGGGTGTTGTTGCTATTGGTGTAGATAAAGAAACCGGAGAAAATGTATCTTTTTTAAGTCATCAGAATCCTGCTTTTTTTGTTGAGAATAAGAATGAAAGAAAAAATTTTAGAGAAGATTTTATA
>JBDRFV010000010.1:0-15950 GCA_043818335.1 Patescibacteria group bacterium | reverse complement strand
CCAACTGGAATTAAATTTGCTTTTGCAAAAAGAATATCAGCTGCTTGAGAAATTGGATAAGCCAAAAATCCTGCTGGAACATTTTCACCATAACCTTTATCTTTCATTTCGCTTTTAACTGTAGGATTTCTTTTTAGACGTGCCAAGGTAACTAAATTCAAAAACAAAACTGTAAGTTCTGCTATTTCTGGAATTTCAGACTGAATAAACATAATAGTTTTTTTAGGATCAAGTCCACATGCTAAATTATCTAAAGCAACTTCAAAAACATTACTCCTAACTTTATCAGGATTTTCAGCATTATCTGTAAGCGCCTGAATATCCGCAATCATATAAAAAGATCTATCAGATTCGTCTTGTAATTTAATTCTATTCTGAATAGAACCAACAAAGTGACCCAAATGCAATCTACCAGTTGGCCTATCGCCTGTTAATACTATTTTTGCTATTTTTTCATCATTTTCCATATCCTAATAATAACAAAATAATAAAGCTAAATCCACCTCACCCCTAAGCCCCTCTCCTTAATAAGGAGAGGGGAAATTTTGATTTGTCAAAATGGGGTGAGGTTTCCCCATTTTAATAACATGTTTGCTAACTTTTCAATTTTGACTATTTTTCTACTATGTTAGAATGATTCCATGGTAAAAAATAGAAAAAACGAATTACGCATACCACCGCAAAGTATAGATTCAGAAAAAGCGGTCTTAGGTTCTATTATGCTACGAAAAGACGCAATGCATGAAGTTGAAGATATATTAAAACCAGACTCTTTTTATGTTGAAAAACACAAAATGATTTTTCAAGCAATGCTTGATTTATCTCTAAAAAACGAACCGATAGATATGCTTTCGCTTTCAAGTAAATTAAAAGAGCAAAAATTAATAGAAGCAATCGGTGGGAATCAGTATTTAGCAGAAATAGTAAATGTAGTACCTTCTTCTACTAATGTAAAGCATTATGCTGAAATAGTTCAAAAAAAATTTGTTTTGAGAAGTTTAATAGAAGCAGCTGATTATGTTTCTGAACTTGCATTTGAAGAAGGAGATGATCACATGAATGACATTTTAGATTTAGCTGAGAAAAAAATATTCAATGTTGTTTCTTCACCAAAAAATCAAAAATTTGTAAGTCTAAAAGACGAATTACCAGAAGCTTATGAAAGATTAAATAAATTACATGAAACAAAAGGCATGTTACGCGGAATACCAACTGGATTCAGAGATTTAGATACTTTACTTTCTGGACTTCAAAATCAAGATTTAGTAATTCTTGCTGCTCGACCAAGTATGGGTAAAACAACTTTAGCATTAGACATTGCGCGTCTATCTTCTACTATGCATGATAAATCAGTTTTAATTTTTTCTCTTGAAATGTCTTCTCAACAATTAGTAGACAGAATGCTTTCTGCACAATCTAGAGTTAATGCATGGAATCTAAGAACTGGAAATTTATCTTCAGATAAAGATTTTTCTAATTTACGTGATTCTTTAGATAAACTTTCAAGAGCAAAGATGTACATAGACGATCAAGCTGCTAATTCTATTGTGCGCATGAAAGCATTATCAAGAAGACTAAAAGCAGAAAAAGGTTTAGATTTAATAGTAGTAGATTATTTGCAACTCATGACTACTTCTAAAAATTACGACTCAATGGTAAATCAGGTTACAGAAATTTCAAGATCCTTAAAAGCATTAGCAAAAGAATTAGATGTTCCAGTTTTGGCTCTTTCTCAACTTTCTCGTGCTGTTGAATCTAGAGGAGGAAAACCAAGATTATCAGACTTGAGAGACTCAGGTTCTATCGAACAAGATGCTGATGTTGTAATGTTTTTACACAGAGAAGATAAAGGTAAAGACGAATCAGAAAAAACAAATATAGTAGAAATTCTAGTAGAAAAACACCGAAACGGCCCAACTGGAAAAATAGAATTGTATTTTGATACAAAAACTACAACTTTCTTAAGTCTAGAAAAAAGTAGCGTCAGTGAATTTTCTGCTTCAAAAATTGCAGGAGAATTAGATGAATTTTAAATTTAAATAAATATGGACACCATAGAAAAACTAACAGAATTTTTTAAAGAATTTCCTGGCATTGGCGAAAGACAAGCAAAAAGATTTGTTTATTTTTTAATGTATAAAAATTCTGGCTATACAGAAGATTTAATAAAATTAATTTTAGAATTAAAAAAAGAAGTCTCACAGTGTCCAGAATGCTTTAGATTTTTTCTTAAAAAAAGCTCGCCCGTAGAGCTACGCTCGAGGGAAAATAAAAACAAAATTTGTGACATCTGCTCTAATCCAAATATAGACTCTTCTGTTTTGATGATAATAGAAAAAGACTCAGACTTAGAAAGTATTTTAAAAAGTAAAATTTATCATGGTAAATATTTTATATTAGGTGGATTAGTTCCTATAGTTGAAAAAAATACAAAAAGTAAAGTCAGGATAGAAGAATTAATTTCTAAAATTAAAAATAATATAAAAAATACTGATAATAATAAATTAGAAGAAATTATTTTGGCTTTTTCTTTAAGTCCTCAAGGTGAGCACACAGATTCTTATATTCGTACACAGATTGGTAATCTTTGCGAAGAAAATAAAATAAAAATTTCTTCTCTTGGCCGTGGACTTTCAACTGGAACTGAACTTGAGTATTCAGACAATGATACTCTAAAAAACGCATTAAAAAATCGGCAATAAAAAAAGCATTCAACTTGAATGCTTTTTATAATAAAAGAAAATTTTATTCTTTTTTTTTCTTTTGTTACTGTTTTTTCTTTTTGTTCTTTTGTTTTTTCTCTGCTTCTCTGTAATTAAGAAGACACCAATATTCCAATTCCTGAAAAAAAAGAGGTAGATATCCCCGCCTCCACTCTGAAATTTCAGACAAGAAATCAGTATCTGCAAATTCTTGTTCAATCGTCTTTTGCATCTTTAAAAAAAACTCATTATCAAAACCTTTTTCAGGGTTTATCAAATTATATTTTTTATAAAGTAAATGAACTTCTTTTTTTTGTTCAAGCATAATAAAGATAAATACGTTTTTCTTAGAAAAATTAGTAAATTTTTCTTTATAATTCTTTAATAAAAGAAGCATGAAATCTCTTATTAATTTATCTTTACAAACAATAAAGATTTTTTTTCTCCAAGACAAAATTATTTTTTCTGTCCAATTTAATGATCGTTTTACTTTCATATTCAAAATTTTTAAATTTATATTACAAAGAGTTAATTTAATATAAAAATAACATATTATTAGCCATTTTGTCAATAAAAAAACTCCTGACAATTTCAGAAGTTTTTTTATTTTATAGAAATTATTTTTACTTTAAAATATAGCTGTCTGTGGCCGTTTCTACGTAAATATCTTGATTTCTGTTTATATTTCATAACTAAAACTTTTCTTTCTCTGCCAATTTCTACTATTTCTGCATCAACTTTTGCACCTTTTATAACTGGAGTTCCAATGGTTGTATCTTTTCCATCATCTACTAATAAAACCTGATCAAAAGTGATTTTATCACCTTCTTTAAATTCCCCTTTTATTTTCTCAATATAAACAAAATCCCCTTTTGAGACTTTATATTGTTTTCCACCTGTTTTTATTACTGCAAATTCCATAAGACCAATATTAACAAAATTTTGAGAAATTGCAAGGATTCTGTTATAATTTCTTTATGCAAACAAAATTTATTGAGAGGTATTTCTTTTTTAGTATATTATTATTAACTATAATTTTTACTTTTTTTATCTTTAAACCCTTTTGGATAGTTCTTGTATTGGGTGTTTCTTTTTCAATAGTTCTATACCCTATTTATCACTGGCTTTTAAAAAAGAAGTTTTCTTCTTGGCTTGCTGCACTTTTAGTAGTTTTGTTTTTTTTAGCAATAATCTGTCTACCACTTTTTGGAATAGGATCTATAATTTTTAATCAGTCTCAAGATTTGTATCACCAAATAATAACTGGCCAGCAAATTATTCCAACAGCTGATTCAATAAATAATTCTATAAATTCTATTTTACCAAGTGGACTAAATAATTTTGATTTAAATGAAAAAGCAACTTATTTTGTTTCTTTTATCGCAGATAATATTTCAAAAATATTTAGCTCTACTTTAAATACTTTGTTCTCTTTTCTATTATTACTTCTAAGTATTTTTTATCTATTAAAAGATGGCGAAAGATGGAAAAAAGCACTTCTTACACTTAGTCCTCTTTCTGATCAAGACGATAAAAAAATAATAAAAAGATTATCACAAACAATAAATGGAGTTATAAAAGGCACTATGCTAATTGCAGTAATTCAAGGAATTTTAATGGGAATTGGTTTAACTATTTTTGGAGTTCCAAATCCAGCATTCTGGGGAGTTGTTGCTGGAGTTGCTTCTTTAATTCCATCAATCGGAACTGCTTTAATTTCTGTACCAGCTGTAATATTTTTATTCTTAACTGGCCACATGTTACCAGCAATCGGACTTATAATTTGGTCAGCTGTTTTAGTTGGCTTAATTGATAATTTACTAAGCCCATATATTGTTGGAAGTAAAATTAAAATACCAGCTTTTCTTATTTTATTCTCAGTACTTGGTGGAATTGTATTATTAGGTCCAATTGGAGTTTTAATAGGACCACTAACTGTAAGTTTATTATTTACACTCGTTTCTATTTACAGAAATGAATTTAAACAAACTATGTTCTAAAAAAATGTCATTAAAATTTTTCAACACATTAACTAGACAAAAAGAAGAATTCATCCCAATTAAATCTGGCGAAGTCAAAATGTATTCCTGCGGACCTACTGTTTATAATTACGCGCACATTGGAAATTTACGAGCATATGTTTTTGCTGATGTTTTATGTAAAGTTTTAAAATACAATAATCTAAAAGTCACGCAAGTTATGAATATTACAGACATTGGACACTTAGCAAGTGATGCAGATTCTGGTGACGACAAAATGACAAAAGGTTTATTGCGCGAAGGAAAAGAATTAAATTTAAAAAACATGCGTAAACTTGCAGAATTTTACACTGGAAAATTTAAAGAAGACACAACTGCATTAAATATAGATTTACCTAACAGTATGTATTATGCAAGTGATTACGTACAAGAAGATATTGAATTAATAAAAAAATTAGAAAAAAAAGATTTTACTTACAAAACTTCTGATGGAATTTATTTTGATACAAAAAAAATGTCAGACTACGGCGTACTTTGGGGTGGAAAAAGGACTTGGGATGAAGAAGGTGCTAGAGTTTGTGAAAATATCGAAAAGAAAAATCCAAAAGATTTTACTCTCTGGAAATTTGATGAAAATCTTGGTTGGGAATCTCCTTGGGGTCAAGGTTTTCCCGGCTGGCACATAGAATGTTCTGCCATGAGCATGAAGTTTTTGGGCGAACAATTTGATATTCACACTGGCGGAGTAGACCATATTTCTATTCATCATACAAATGAAATCGCTCAATCAGAATGCGCAACTGGTAAAAAACCTTTTGTAAAATTCTGGATGCACAACGAATTCGTAGATATTAGTGGACTAAAAATGTCTAAATCTTCTGGTGACTTTTTAAAATTAAATAGTCTAACAGAAAAAAACATAAATCCTATAACTTACCGATTTTGGCTTTTAATGGCTAATTACAGGACAAAAGTTAGTTTCAACTGGGAAGCCCTAAAAGGCTCAGAAGTTGCTCTAAAACGCCTTTTTAGGCTTTATATCGGCCTTGGAAATGCTATTGGGAAAGTTAATCCTGAATACCAAAATAAGTTTAAAGAATACATATCAGATGATCTAGATACGCCAAAAGCGTTAGTTCTACTTTGGGATTTAATAAAAGATGAAAATGTTTCTAACCCAGACAAAAAAGCAACTGTTTTAGATTTTGATAAAGTTTTAGGCTTAGGTTTTGCTGATCTAAAAAAAGAAGAAACACAAGAAATTCCAAAAGAAATTTTGAAATTAGTTAAAGAGCGTGAAGAAGCTCGTAAAAATAAAGATTTCAAAAAATCAGACGAGCTAAGAAGTAAAATAAATGAATTAGGTTACGAAGTTAAAGACAGTCCTGAAGGACAAATAGTTTATAAAAAATAAAAAGGACCACAGAAATAAATCTATCTGCGGTCTTTTGCTTAAAAAATAGCCAGAATCGCCTTAATCCAGGGATTTTTCAATACCCACTTTTTTTCAAGTTCTTTGCAAATATCAATAAACTCTTCGAAAAAAAGCGGAAAATTCGGAAGCATCACTATTCCCTTCCTCGAAATAACAAAGTGCCTGGCAATAAGCCACAAAAATGCAATAGCTTCATCAATTTCCGAAACATGCCCAGAAACAGCAACACAGTAGCCCGAAGAAAAAACTGAACCAATAGGAGCATCTCCCAAATTCCTACGGAAAAGTTCCCTGGAACTATTTACTTTAAATAATAAAGTCTGAGTTACTTTTTTAGAAACATAGTCTAAATACTTATGCTTCTTTTCCCGTAGAACTACTCCAATTTCTTCAACAATCATTATGTTGGTTGTCTGATCATAATCAGAAAGATAAAAACCTTTACATGAAGGTTTGGGATTGTTAGGTAATTTAACCAAAACCTCTTCCAACTTCTGTAGGAAGGGATCCATTTCAGGAAAACATTTAGATTTAAACATAGCTAATAAGTTTTAATTAATATTTAATTCATTTGTGAAATTTCGAAAAACAAGATTTATTTAATCTCAGAATATAACAAAATTATAGTTTAGTCAAATTATCTATCCCAACTAAATCCCCTACCAAAATGTCCCCATTTGGAAGTTTCAGCGAAATTCACTTCATCTAATTTTAATAATTCTTTTATTCCTTTTGGGGTCAAATCATAGCCAGTTATCTTTTCCTCTTTTCCATCCAAAATAGCCACAGCCATAACTGGTTCTGGTTTTCCAATACAATATGCTAATTTTACAAAAACCTGCCTGACGGCAGACAAGCTTCTATTGCTATTATTTTTCTTTAATAAATCAACTGCAATCTTCCGTGCAATATACGCTCCAGATCTATCAACTTTCGTATAATCTTTTCCCGAAAATGAACCACCACCAATTGGAATTTCTGGCCCATAATTATCTATCACAATTTTTCTTCCAGACAAACCAGTGTCAGCATCAAAACCACCAACAGTCCATTCACCAGATTGATTAATTAAATATTCTACCGCCGACGCTTGCGTCTTGGCGGTCAAGTCAGATTTTATTAAACTTTTTACTAATTCTAAAAGTTCAGAATTTTTTGTATTTTGAAAACTTACAACTACTGTTTTTACTTTTTCATTTTCTAAAGTCACCTGCACCTTGCCATCGTACGGATATTTTTCATAAATTTTTATACACAAATTTCTCGCCAAATCATATTCTCTCGGCATCATACTTTCAGTTTCAGAAGTTGCATAACCTTTCATAATTCCTTGATCACCTGCGCCACCAGTATCTACACCACGAGAAATTTCTAAACTTTGCTTTACTAAATTTATTTTTACATCAAAATCTTGACCCCCGCCTGCATCAGCTGTGCTGAAAGCACTGCGGGCAGGAACTATTTTTTTTACCAAAAACTCCAAATCTGGATTTCCAGAGCTAGTAATTTCGCCATTAATAGTAATTAAATTATGTCCACCCATAACTTCCACCGCGACTCTACTATTTTTATCTTCTGCTAAATACGCATCCAAA
This sequence comes from Patescibacteria group bacterium, assembly GCA_043818335.1. Taxonomy (GTDB): domain Bacteria; phylum Patescibacteriota; class Minisyncoccia; order Phycocordibacterales; family UBA9973; genus UBA9973. The sequence goes on along the minus strand of JBDRFV010000010.1, from coordinate 8,239 downwards.
ATAGAATCTGCAATAAAATCACAAATCTTATCTGGATGACCTGGGCTAACAAATTCTGCTGTTTTTGTACTCATAATATTTTTCTATATTTTTATCTAAAATAAAAAATTTTCTAAATAATTTAGAAAATATGTTTTCTACGCAGACTAGACGTAAACATATCTCTCCCCGCATCCTGCGGGGTTGGATTTAGCACCTTGTCAAAATTAGACAGGTTGCTGGACGAGTCTCCGAGCCAATTCTCGTTCTCCGTCCGTAGTTTTAACGAAGGAGGATATTCGTCACTCTTGATAACTATTAACTTGTATTTAAATATTACTATTATTTAAAATATTTTGCAAATAATGTTTATTAATTTGTATTTTTTGCTTTAAATTTGTACAAAATCATTTTCATTAATAATTTAGCAGCCAAAAAATCTGGAGCATGTAGTTTTTTAATCGGCGCAAGTTCTACTAAATCAATACCGATTATGTTTTTATTTTTTGCGACTTCTTTTATAATTTCTAAAGTTTCATCAAAAAAAATACCGCTCGGTTCAGGAGTTCCAGTGGATGGCATAATTGAAGAATCCAAAGCATCTATATCAAAACTTAAATAAACATTTTCATTTAAAGAATCAACAATTTGCTTAATATCCCAATTTTTTCTATCTTTTGCCCAAAAAATATTAATTTTAGATTTATTTTCTTGTGAATAATTATACTCATCTAGATTACAATTTCTTATGCCAATTAAAGTAGCGGTCTTAATATTTGGTAAATCTAAAGAATATTTTAACCAAGAAGCATGAGAAAAATCTTTTCCTGAATATCTATCTTTTAAATCCATATGTGAATCAAAAACTAAAACAGAAACATCTTTATATTTTTCATTAATAGCTTGAGCGAAACCATAACTAATAGAATGCTCTCCTCCAATTACTACGGGAAGTTTTTTATTTTCAAAAATTTCAAGAATAATTTCTTTTAAATTTTTAACCATACTGTTAATATTCTTTGGGATTTTTGGTTGTTTTGCTGTCCAAATTTTTATCTTATTCTGAATATCATCTAAAATTTCAGTATCAAAAAGCTCAACTTGCCAAGAAGCTTCAATTAATTTTTTTGGGCCTTTTTTAGTACCATCACCAAAAGTCACAGTTCCTTCATATCCGTAAGGTAAAACAACAACTTCTGAATTTTCAAAAGTTACTTCTTCAGGAACATAAAGATCTAAAAAATTTTTTGGTTTGTAATTTTTATTTAATTTAAATTTAGACATAAAATAACTTATTCACCTAAAATATAAGCAAAAACTAACGGAGCTACTATCGAAGCATCTGACTCTATAATAAAACTAGGTGTATTTTCATCTAATTTACCCCAAGTAATTTTTTCATTTGGAACAGCTCCGGAATAAGAACCATATGAAGTAGTTGAATCAGAAATTTGGCAGAAATATCCCCAAAAAGGCACATCTAATTTTAAATCTTGATTAATAAGAGGAACTGCACAAATTGGAAAATCTCCAGCTATTCCTCCACCAATTTGAAAAAATCCAATAGATTGCTTTTTACTTTCTTTTGAATACCAATCAACCAATGAAATCATATACTCAATGCCACTTTTTACAACATGAACATCTTTTATATTTCCTCTAATAATACTTGCAGCAAACATATTTCCAAGAGTTGAATCTTCCCAACCTGGAACAAAAATTGGTAAATTTTTTTCACAGGCTGCAATTAGCCAAGAATCTTTTGGGTCAATCTCATGGTATTTTTCTAACTCTTTTGATTTTATTAATTCATACATAAATTGATGAGGAAACATTCTTTTTCCTTCTTTTTCAGCTTTTTCCCATAAACTCCACATTGCTAATTCCATTCTTCTCATAGCTTCTTCTTCTGGAATACAAGTATCTGTTACTCTATTCATTCCACTATCTCTTAATTCAATTTCTTCTGCTTTACTTAAATGTCTATAATGTGGCACTCTTTTATAATGTGTATGCGCAACTAAATTAAAAATATCTTCTTCTAAATTTGCACCAGTTGTAGTAATAGCATGAACTTTATCCTGTCTAATCATTTTAGCTAAAGACAAACCCAACTCAGCAGTACTCATTGCACCAGCTAAAGTTACCATCATTTTATTTCCTTTTTTTAAATGCTCAACATATGCTTTTGAAGCATCTACAATAACAGCAGAATTAAAATGTCTATAATTATGATCTATAAAATCTTTTATTTTTCCCATAGTTTTTTAATTATTAAAGCTAATAAATACCTAAAATTATTATACTCTTTTTTTACGATAAATAAAATAAACTTCAATTATATTAGCCAATATTAGATAAAGCGAAAAAGCATAAATAGAAAAACTCCAGTCTTTTATTATCAATAAAACTAAAATATTATTTATTATTCCACCTAAAAAAATAGAAGGATTTTCTGTTTCTGGAAACTTATAAGTTTTTATCATAATTGGAATATAAGCCAAAAAGTCAGCTAAAATTGCGAACAAAATAGATATCCATAAATTGCTGGTTAAAATATATAAGATTAAAGAAAATAAAGCTATTAAACCACAGATAATATCAAAAGTTTTTATTTTCCAAAAAGCATTTTTTCTAAAAACAGAAAATACTAAAACTAAAAAAGGGCCGAAACCTGCCATTAATGTTCCAAAAACTGATAATCCCGCACCAGCTTTTAACTGCAAAAAAACCCCAATGGCTGGAGCTAACATCCAAATAAACCAAGAAATAGGATTAGGTCTAGTATTATTTTTAAAAATAGTTTTTATATACCAAATTGTAAAAACCAAATTTAATGCAACTCCAATAAAAATTATGTTTTGAGGAAGCATAAGTTAGTATAAATTAAATCCCTTCTTTTTTTAATTCTTCAAGAAGCTCTTTAGCTTTTTTTGAAATCTTACTAGGTACTTTTACACTTATTTTTATATATAAATCTCCAGATTTGCCGTTTTTAATTACTTCACCATGTCCTGTCATTTTTAGAGTTTGTCCATCTCGAATACCTGCTGGTATTTTTATTGTTATTTCTTTTGAACCACTAATTAATATTTTTTTCTCTGTTCCCAATATAGAATCTGTTAAAAAAATCTGAATTTCTGCTTGCATATCACGTCCACGAGGAGTTCGTGCACGAAATCCTCCCCTTCCACCAGAAAAAAAATCACTAAAGATATCATTTAAATTCCCAAAATCAAAATCAACTCCGCCATTTTGAAATCCAGAAAAATCAAAACCGCCAAAACCTCCCTGTTGAGTACCAAAACCTCCCATATTTTCAAAACCAGAGCCAAACTGATCATATTTTGCTCTTTTCTGATCATCAGACAAAATCTGATATGCTTCGTTTACTTCTTTAAACTTCTTTTCATCTCCACCCTTTTTATCAGGATGATATCTATGCGCCAATTTATAAAAAGCCTTCTTTATTTCATCCTTAGAAGCACTCTTATTTATTCCTAATATTTCATAGTAATCTTTTTTCATAAAGTATTCTTAATTTTTATATCATCGGCTCTGCCTCGCCATCTTCTTCTGTTGAAATTTTTTTATCATCATTTTCTTCTATTTCCTCATATTCTTCTTCATTATTTTCTTCTATTTCTTTTAATTTATTTTTTCTTTTCTTTCCCTCTATAATAGCTTTCTCATCAGCACTTCGAATTATAGTTGCTTCTTCTTCAGCTATTAATTTTGCCGCATCATATTTAGAGATAGTAAATTTCCTTCGTGAAGCTGCAATAATCTCTTCTCTATTTGATTTATGAGTTGATTCTAAAACTTTTAAAGTCTCAGCTGAAAATGGATCGTAGGATTCTCCATCAATAGTCATTTTTACATAAATTTCACCAACAGCTAAATTAATCATATCTTTAACATCAAAAATCGGCGCAAATTCAGGTTTCATTTTAACTGCATCTTCTCCACCTATTCGGAAAGTAATAACACTTCCACAGTTTCCAAGAACTGCCTGATGAACTTTTGGAAGAATTTGTCCAACATATTGATGAGCAATGGTTAAATTCAAAGCATATTTTCTAGCCTCCGATAAAATATTTTCAAAAGTCTGTGTAACAACATTCTGAAACTCATCTACATATAAATAAAAATCTTTACGTTGATTTTCTGGAATTGCAGCACGTTCCATTCCAGCTTGTTTAATTTTAGTTAAAAATATAGAACCTAGAAAACTAGAATTTTCTTCGCCGAGTCTTCCTTTTGATAAATTAATCAAAATAATTTTTCTTTCATTCATTAATTTACTGATATCTATTTTATTTTGTTTTTGCCCAAAAATATTTCTTAATAACGGATCTGATAAAAACTGCCCGAGTTTATTAACAAGTGGAATAATAGCATCAGTATCAAATTTCTCTGACCAATCAGCAAATTCTATTGCGAAGAATCTTTTAACCATATCGTCTTGAATATATTCAACAACTTTCTGTCTATAATTTCTATCTGTAAGCATAGAAATCATTCCGCGCATAGTCGCATGTGGATAATCAAGAAGTGCTAAACAAGTAAAACGAAAAACGTGTTCAAGCCTTGGTGTCCAATTTGCTCCAAATTGCTTTTGGAAAACTTCAATCAAACCATGCGTCAACTGAAATTTAAACATGGGATCAACATTTGCAAGCGGATTGAAAGAAGCTGGGAAATCAACATCCGAAGGATCAATAATACAAACATCTTCTACTCGTTCTTTGGGTATATAATCGAGAATCGCATCCATTGTTTCACCGTGGGGATCGATAAGACATAAGCCGTGGTTATAGGTTACGTCTTGTCTAATTAAAAGTTCCAATAACTTAGACTTACCAACACCGGATTTTCCAAGAATATAAAGATGTCTTCTTCTGTCTATGCGTTTAACGCCAAATATAAATTTCTTTTCTTCAAGTGCCGCAACATAGTTTGTTCGTCCAATAAAAGAAACCTCCTCTGGATCTACTTTTCCAAAAACTGGTAGTTCTGGTGGTGGAGGCGCATATTTGATTATTTGAACTCTATTTTCTCTTGCCATAATTAATTTCTATATTTTACTATAATTTAACATAAATTTATAAGAAAACGGTTCAGCATATTTTTCTAAAATACTTCTCTCATATTTATCTAATTTATCAAATCCTAAAATAAAATTTTTTATAACATTCCATTCTTCTCTACCTGCAGGAACTATTTCATTAAAAGAAAGAATTTTATCTACAATATTCAAAGAACGTTTTTGTGCATTTTGTGTTGCCTCAACTTTCCCAGAATCATAGAAAGAAAAAAGTCTACCTATTTCAGGATATAAATTTGCCATATAAAAAAGTGAATTTTTTTCCATATTTTATTTTTTTAAATCTATAAATCTTAAAATTATTTCTTCCGCCTTTCTAATTATTTCTTCATTACTTATATTTCTTGAACGATTACCTAAATTGGGTTTTATATTTACCATAGAATCAAATTCTAGAACTCCATTTGTGTTTTCTTCAAAACGAATATTAAAACCCCAAACATCCTCAAATTTTGAACCAGTGCTCGTTAGAAGTTCAGAATCTTCAATATGATAATCACCACCCAATGCAACTCTACCACCTTCAATATCCACAGCGCCTTTTATCATAGTACTATACCAAAAATCTGCCATTATCTTTACCTCATCTATGCTTATTTTATGATCTAAAATTCTTATTTTTGCGTCCATAATTAATCTCTATATTTTACTATAAATTCAGGTTATTTTCAATTTAATCTAAAAAATATCATCTAACCATTTAAAAAATTTAGATTCCCATTTTTTATATTTTTTTAAACTATCTTTTGGCAATTTTGAAAAATTTTTTATTTTTCCTTCATCTCTAAAAATCGGATAAAAAAAGCAAATAATTATTATTAATATAGCAAGCGGAATACACCATAAAAATATTTTGAAGCCCAAAAAATAAATTATTAAAATAGCTATAATTATTCCAAGTATTAAAGTTCCTATTTGCATATAAAATTTATTCTAATATTTTTCTTAAAACATCTTCTGGTACTTCACGAACTGTACCTTTTGGAGAAACTGAAGAATGAGCTGGAGTAGACGTTAAATTTGGAATTGATACTTTTGGTTGCTCTTTTTTTACTTCTTCTTTCTTAATCTCTTCTTTTTCTATCTTCTCTTTTTTTACTACTGAAACTTCTTTTGAAACATTCGGGATAAAACTTACAGTTTCTTTTTCTGATACCACCGCCTCCTGCGGGGTCCCGCCAGTGGCGGTGATTAAATTTTTTAATTTATTCATATCTTCTGAACTAGCTGATCTGTCTTTTAAATTAGACGCAAAAACAGGTTTAGAAGTTTTTAATTCATTTAAAGAAATAGCTGGAGCTGGTTCTGATTTTTTCTGTTCTATCTTAGGTTCTTCTTTAAGTGTTTTATTTAAAGCTTCTCTTAATGCAAAATTATCGATAGCTGGCTTAGTTTTTTGTATATTTTTTTGATTATTAAAATTATTTTGATTACCTGACTGAGTATTTTTTACAAAAACTTTTTTTAATTTTGAAAAAACATTTGGCTTATTTTGCCCAGAATCTCTTCCCGTTCTTTCTGGATATCTATTAGTATTAATATTTTTCATCTGAGTAGATAAATTTTTTGATTCAAATTCAATACCCAAATCAGCTAGTGGTTTAAAATATTTAGTTTCATCACTTCTAATCTGACTAACCGAACCTTTAACTGGTTTCATTTCTCCAGCTTTTATTTTAGCTATACATTCTTTACAGTAAACAGGTCTTCCGGGTTCTGGTTTAAATGGTACTTTTGCTTCAGTTTTACAAATAGAACATACCGCTGAAAATTTTTCTACATCATTATTATTATCTCCAGCAAGTGACATTCCAGACCAATTATTTATTTCTCTTTCAACAACTTCTTTTGATCTACAATAATTAGCACGTGAAGATTTTATAACTTCTTCTTCTATTTTAGGATCACCCTTAGCCATTGGTGGTAATGTTTTAGCAGAAAACGGTCTAGAAGTCACACCATCTATCATTAATTTTAAATAAATCTTGAAGTTTGGAAGATTAACAATATCAGAAGGCGTAAATTCTGGATCAAATTCTTTTTCCAAAAATTCTGCATCATCAGCACCACAACGGAAAATTATCATCGTTCCAACGTTTCCAAAAACAGCATCACGAACAGCAGAACTTTTATCTGAAACTAATTGCGCTGTATATTGGTGAGCAACAGTAAGATTTAATCTATATTTTCTAGCTTCTGATAAAATACCAGCAAAAGCATCTGTTACGAAATTTTGAAATTCGTCGACATATAAATAAAAATCTTTTCTTTCATCTTCTGGAATACGTACACGTTCCATAGCTGCAAGTTGAATTTTAGTAATTATCATTCCTCCAAGTAAAGCAGAATTATCTTCACCAATTCTTCCTTTTGAAACATTAACTAAAAATATTTTTCCTTCATTCATCATGTCAAAAATATTTATAGTACTTTTTGATTGCCCAACAACATTTCTAATTATAGAAGAAGACAAAAACTGTCCAACTTTATTTTGAATAGGCGCTATCGCCTCATTTCTAAATTTATCTTGCCAAGCTTCATATTCATGAACCCAAAAAGCTTTAATAACTGGATCTTTTAAATTAGAAATAATTTTCTGTCTATAATCTTTGTCCACAAGCATTCTAGGAATTCCCAAAAGAGTAGTTCCCGGAGTATCAAGTAAAGCTAAAATAGAATTATTTAAAATATATTCCATTCTGGCAGACCAAGCATTTGCCCAAATTTTAGTAAAAATTCCCATCAATCCAGAAGCAACTAAATGCTTATATTTTGGATCAGTAAGTTCAAGAACATTAAAACCAATATGATGATCAGTATCAGCGGGATTAAAATAAACAACATCTTTTAATCTATTTTCTGGAATTGCAGAAAGGATCGCTTCAACGTTTTCTCCATGCGGATCAACCATACAAACACCATCACCATTCTGAATATTCTGAATAATCATATTAAACATAAGCACAGATTTACCTGTACCAGATTTTCCGAGAATATAAACATGCTGACGTCTGTCTCTACGTTTTATACCAAAAAGCTGATTTTTATCACGATATGTTGCAAGCCCAAGATAAGTAATCTCTTTATTAACTGGCAAATTCAACGATTCCATAATAGTAAAATTATAGCAAAAACTAATCAAAACAAAAAGCC
>JBDRFV010000009.1:0-16214 GCA_043818335.1 Patescibacteria group bacterium | reverse complement strand
GAGCAGCAGCAAATAATTGCACTGTTCCTGCAAATACGATTAAAAAGAGTAGACTAAGAATAACTACAATATTTTTTCGAAAAAAGTATTTTATTTTCTTTACCATTTGTTTTATTATAACACAGAAAATATAGTCAATGCACTATATTACTATGTTGATAACTCAAAAAAATTATTTATAGAGCAAAACCTGTTATTAATTTATAAAAAAAAGCTAAAACTGGATATAAATAATTTGCAAAAAATACTATAAACACTATAAAAAAAAATAAGTGAATACCTTTGTAATAACTCTATTAATATATAACAAGATTCTGGTAAAAGATTAAAAAGAACTTTTGAGCCATCAAGAGGAGGAATCGGAACAAGATTAAAAAGAGCCAAAGCTAAGTTTATAATAACTATTAAAGAAATAATAGTACCAAAACCTTCAGGTACAGAAAAACTAGAAGAAAATCTTAAAATCATTCCAAAAATAATGGCAATAGAAATATTTGCCAAAATTCCTGCCCCAGCAACTGCTATCTCTCCCCATTTTCTGTTTCTTAAATTATTTGGATTATACGGAACAGGTTTTGCCCAACCAAAAACAAAGCCAGAAGAAAAATACAAAACAAGTGGCACAATAACAGAACCAACTAAATCCAAATGCTTAATTGGATTTAAAGTAAGTCGTCCAGCATTTCGTGCAGTTTTGTCACCAAAATATTCTGCCACATAACCATGAGAAATTTCATGAATTACTACAGACATAATAAGTATTGCTATATAAAAAATTACATCAGTTCCCATCATAATAAATTTAATAAAAATTGCGTTCTTATATTGTTTATGATAACATAAAAAAACCATGAAATCATGTGCTATATCAAAAAAAGGCTCAGTTGTCGGTGGTGGATATTCAAATAGAACTCGTGCCACAAAATTCAACCCAACTGGAAAAAAGAGAAAATACCCAAATCTTCAAAAAAAGAAAATTTTTGTGCCTGAGTTAAATAAATCAGTAAGTGTAGAAATCTCAACAAAAGGCTTAAAAACTATCAAAAAAAACGGCGCTTATAAAACTCTGAAAAAAGCTGGATTAATAAAATAAAAAAACCTAAACAAATACAAGTTTAGGTTTTTTTATTTTTAAGCTATAATTAAATTATTCATGTCAGATAAAAATAATAATCTAAAAGATTTAAAACACAACCAAAATAAAATCACAGGTGGTGGAACTGTAATAGTATTAAATACTGGCGCAATTATAAATCCAGAAGCAGAAGCAATGCTTCAAGCTCTTCACTCAAGATCAGTTGGTGGACTAGAAGGTCATTTAAAAATTCTTGCAGAAAAAGGTCCAGATAATTTTATGAAAAACTTTTATGTTGGCTATGGACATAAATCTATTGGTGACTGCGGAAGTATAACAATTTTTATAGAAGGTATCTCAATGCTAGTTGCAAAAGCAGTACAAGATTGGGCACTTTATTCTGGACAAGAATCTTCAACAAGGTACATAGATTTTCAAACTCAGCCTTTCAAAAATCCCATTAACACAAAAGAAAGCGAAAATATTTTAGAAAACTGGAGAACTTTTTATAAAGAAGCACTAAAACCAACAGAAGGATATTTGCAACAGCAATTTCCAATTAACGAAGGTGAATCAGAAAATATTTATAAAAAAGCAATTAGTGCACGAGCCTTTGATATTTTGAGAGGATTTCTTCCAGCAGGAGCAATGACAAATATGGCATGGCATACAAACTTAAGACAAGCTGCTGATAAATTAATGTTACTTAGACAACATCCACTTCAAGAAGTAAAAAACGTAGCAGAGGCACTTGAAAAAACTCTAATAGCAGCTTTTCCAAATTCTTTCAGCCACAAACATTATGAAGAAACAGAAAATTATAATAAATACTGGATGGAAAATGATTATTATTATCACAACAAAAACTGTGAAGATTTTAAAATTTTAAATAATTCTATTGATACAAATCTGTTACCAAAAGAAGTTTTAGAAAAAAGACCAGCAAAAACAGAGCTCCCAAAATATTTATCAGAAGCTGGAGATATTCAAATAGAATTTCTGCTAGACTTTGGCTCTTTCAGAGATATACAAAGACATCGAGCTGTAATACAAAGAATGCCGCTTTTAACAACAGAAATCGGATTTGAAAACTGGTACATATCAGAACTACCAAAAGAATTTCAAGAAAAAGCAAAAGATTTATTAAAAACACAAGAAGAAAAAATTAAAAATCTAAACATTTCAAAAGAAGAAAAACAATATTATACAGCTATGGGATATAAAATATCTAACAGATTAACAGCTGGACTTCCTGCCTTAGTTTATCTAGTAGAATTACGAGCTACTCGTTTCGTGCACCCAACACTAAGAAAAAAAGCAAAACTAATGGCTGATTTTTTAACAAATACATTTTCTAAAAACGGACTAAAAATTTATTTAGATCCAGAAATAGACAGATTTGATATAAAGAGAGGCGAACAAGATATTACTTTAAAATAAACTATCAATTTTTTGCTAAGAAAGTTTAGAAATTACTTCATCTAATTTTTTATAAAGTTCTTCTTTGCTTCCGTTATTTATAACCGTAAAATCAGCGCAAGCTATCGGTCCAGCTTGGTGTAAATTTTCTATCTGTGAATGCTCACGGGAAATTACTTCTTCTTTACTCAACGGCCGATGTGGTCGTGATTCTAATCTTTTTATTCGTTCTTCTAATGGTGAAAAAATAGCTAAAACTTTAAAAATGTCTCCAAATTCTTTTTTAACTTCTAAATATTCTTCCCAAGAATAAAGACTTTCCACCACCACACTAGAACTTTCAAATAACTTTTTAATTTTTGGTAAATTCAAAATTGCATATGCACCCATTCCTAAATTTTTTCTTAACTCTTCTCTAGTTTTTCTCTCGTTAGCTTCGTTTATTTCTAAGCCACTTTTTTTCATTTCATCAAAAGTTGCATCACCAAAATAAACTTTCGGCCAACTAGTTTTTTTCATTAGATATTCTACAGTTTCTGTTTTTCCAGATCCCGTTAAACCAACTATCGCTAAAATTATTTTATTCATGTGATTTAGTTAAATTCTGGTATATTATCTCCCCACATTTCTTCTAAATAACTTTTACCATTTATATTGTGACAATCAACATCAGGTGCTGATAATAAAAGTCTAGTAATCGCTTCATTAGTTAAAGAAGTCGTCATAGATTTTTCATGATTGTTTACTTTACTTTCTACAACAGAATTTTTATAAATAATTTTTTTTATTCCAGCTTGAATGATATGCTTCAAACAATTTTCACAAGGTCCATAAAGATTGTACAAAGTGCAGTTTTCCAAATCTTTTTTAGCAAATAAAATAGCATTCATTTCACCATGAATAACCAAATGATATTTCATTGGTCTTTCATTGGTCATTTTTGACTCATCACAACCACCAACAAAACCATTATACCCAAAAGAGATAGGTCTATTTTTATTATCAACAATCACACAACCAGTTTTAGTAGATGGATCTTTTGATTTTTTTGCTACTTGTTCAGCTATATTAATAAAATAATCATCCCAAGAAATTATATTTTTTTCAGTTTCACTCATACAAACATTATACTAACCCAAAACAAAAAAGCCAACACAGGTTATGTGCTGACTTTTTTATTAAATACTGTATTAATCTTTCACTTCAATTCCCATACTTCTTGCAGAACCAGCTACTATATTTATAGCACCAGCATCATCTTTTGCATTCAAATCTCCAGCTTTCTTTTTTGCTATCTCAAGAGCCTGAGCTTTTGTAATTTTTCCTACTTTCTGAGAAACATTTTTTCCTGAACCTTTTTCAATTCCAGCAGCTTTCAAAATAAGTCCTGAAACTGGAGGAGTTTTTATTATAAAATCATAACTTCTATCTTCATATACCGAAACAATTACTGAAACCTTATCTCCAGCCATTTTTTGTGTAGCAGAATTAAATTTAGAAACGAAATCTCCAATATTTATCCCAGCCTGTCCAAGTGCTGGTCCCAAAGGAGGCGCTGGTGTTGCTTTAGCTGCTTCTATTTGTAATTTAATTTTTTTTGTTATCTTTTTTGCCATCCCAGTACTAAAATTTTATTTATAATTAATAATGTTAATCTATACTATTTTGTCCTTTTTGTCTATTTCTTTAACTTTTCACTAATCAAAAATTTAGTACGGGACAAGTATATTTTTAAATTTTCTTAACTTGCAAGAAATCTAATTCGACGGGTGTCTCGCGACCAAACATTGAAACAAGTACTTTTATTTTTCCACGTTCTTGATCAACTGTACTTACCTTACCTTCTAAATCTTTAAACGGACCATCTACTATTCTAATAGTCTCTCCTATTGCAAGATCAATATTATGTTTAACCGTACTTGCATCCATTTTCTTAAATAAATAATCAACTTCTTCTTTTTTAAGTGGAACTGGATTAACTCCTGCTCCAACGAAACCCGTAACTCTTGGCGTATTTCTTACTACATACCAAGAATCATCTGTCACTATCATGTCTACTAAAACATATCCGGGGTAAATTTTTTCTTCTACTTCAACTCTTTTCCCTGCCTTTATTTTTATTTTTTTCTCAATTGGCACTATTACATTAAAAATCTTATCATGCATACCCAAAGAATCAATTCTTTGTTTCAAATTACGAAGCACCGCATTTTCATATCCAGCGTAAGTATGAATAGCATACCAATTTCTAATTCCTTGTGTTTCTTGTTTTGACATATGACTGATTTTTAAGGAGTGCAACGACTACAAAAATCGTCACCCGCCAAAAATTTATACATTACTTTATAATCTTACTGAACATAATTTTGTTAATATAATTTAATTCTTCACTTTTTTTAATTAATAAATTTGGGCAGGTAAGGAAAATCATATTCGCTTTGCTCATTGATTTTCACTTAGAAAGAAATTAATTTTTCTAAACCTCTTGAAAATAAAAAATCAAAAAATCCTAAAAAGTAAGCAATTAATGCAGAAATAATAATTACCACTATCGTATAAAAAATAGTCAACTTCTTGCCTGGCCAATTAACATGTTTTAATTCTGCTTTTGTTTCTTTAAAATATTCTGTAATTTTTACCATAAAAAATTTATTAATTCTTTTAAAAAAGCCCCGTTCAGGGCTTCTTTAATATTACTCTTTTTATTCAAAATAGTCAATAATCTTATTTTTTTATTCTTTAATAGCCACAAGCTCTATCATAAATGTTAAAGTAGCGTTTTTTGGAATAACTCCTTCAATTCCATTTGGGCCATAGGCAAATTCAGGTGAAATTTCAAGCTCTCTTTGTTCTCCTGCTTTCATTCCAGCAACACCAATATCCCAACCTTGTATAACTTGTCCAGCACCTAAAGTGAAAATAAAAGGTTCCACATGATTAAATTTTGGATTAACATTAGAATCAAAAACTGTTCCATCAGCTAACACACCTGTATAAGCCATAGCTACTGTGTCCCCAAATTTTGCAACTCTCTCTCCTGTTCCCTCTTTTAAAACCGTAATCTTTACTCCATCAACACTTTGTGGACTTGTTGTTGTTTTTGTATTATTTTTCTCTTCTACTACCTCTTCTTCTTGTAAATCTACATCTCCTACTTCGTCAATATTTTGTGTATCTCCCATATTTATATTATTTTCTTCTATTTTATTAGAAGAATTATCTTTATTATTAATAGTAATGAAAATTAAAAAACCAACCACAATTAAAACTAGTACAATTGAAGCTTCTATACCAAATTTTTTATTTTTAAACATAAATCCTTAAATATTAAACTTTTAATACTTCATATTATACACCCAAAAAAACCTAAATCAAATTGACCTCTGTTTCTAGTTTTACTCCAAATTTTTTATATACAGAATCTATTATATTATTAGATAAATCAAAAATTTCCTGTCCAGTCGCATTTCCATAATTAACTAAAACTAAAGCTTGTTTATCATGAACACCAACATTACCAAGTCTTTTTCCTTTCCAACCACATTGCTCTATTAACCAACCAGCTGGTATTTTAATCTTTCCATCTTCTTCAAAATAAAACACATCAGGATATTTTTTCAAAAGATTTTTAAACCTACTATCATCAACATAACAATAAAAATTCTTAAAAAAACTTCCAGCATTTCCTAAAACTTTAGGATCTGGTAATTTAGTTTTTCTAATCTGACTAATAGCATGACTCACATCTTTAGAAGTTTTTATTTCTAAATTATTTTCTTTTATATATTCTTCTAAAACTTTATATTTTATATTTTTATTCTCCCCGCCTGCAACAGCTGTGCTGTAATCACTGCGGGCAGGTTTTTTATTTAATTTAAAAATAACAGCAGTAATAAAATACTGGCCTTTTAATTTATTCTTAAAAACACTATCTCTATATCCAAATTCACATTCTGAATTAGAAAATATTTTTTTCTTTCCTGTGTTAATTTCAAACGCTTCAACTTTTTCTAAAACATCTTTTATTTCAACTCCATAGGCTCCAATATTTTGAACCGGTGAACCACCAACAGTTCCAGGAATTAAAGCTAGATTTTCTATTCCCCAGAAATTTTTATCAACAGTAAAATTAACTAAATCATGCCAATTTTCTCCAGACATAACTTTAATTAAAACATATTCAGAATTTTCTTCTAAAATTTCAATACCTTTTAATTTATTTAAAATAACTAAACCACTAAAAAAATCTTTAGTAAATAAAATATTACTTCCGCCACCAATAAAAAGCTTCTCATTATCTTTAAACTCAGAAGTTTTAATAAGCTCCAAAAAGTCCTGTTCTGTTTCTATTTCACAAAAAAGCTTACTTTTAGCTTTTATTCCAAAAGTGTTTAATTCAGTTAAGTCATGATTTTCTAGTATTACCATATAAGCAATATACAAAAATAAAAACTACTTAGCAAATAACTTATTTTTATTTAAAAAGAAAAACTATAGTAGTAATACTAACTAAAGATAAAATCCCAACAATAACCCATCCCAGTAAATTTGTAACTCTTTTGTTTTTAAACTGTCCCATCACATGTTCTTTACTACTTATTCGTACTATAAAAAATAGAACAACAGGCGAAATAATTCCGTTTAGAACAGCAGAATAAATAAGTGCTTTAATTGGATCGATACCAACAAAATTTAAACCAATTCCTAAAAACATTGCGATAATTATAACTCCATAAAAGGAAGTTGCTCTTTTTAATTTTCTATATAAACCAAATTTCCAACCAAAAGTTTCAGACATGGCATAAGACGCTGAACCAGCCAAAATAGGTATAGCTAAAAGTCCAGTTCCAACTATTCCAATAGCAAATAAAGTAAAAGCAAGATTTCCAGCAAAAGGCCTTAAAGCCAAAGCCGCATCAGCTGCAGTACCTATATTTGTAATCCCATTTTGGAATAAAGTCGCAGCACAAGTTGCTATTATGAAAAACATAATCAAATTAGAAAATAACATACCAGACCAAACATCTATTCGCATTTTACGAATATCTCCTGCTGTATTTAAACTACGACGTATTTCTTCGGTTTTTTCTCCTTTTAAAATTTCCTCTTCAACTTCCTGTGAAGTCTGCCAAAAAAATAAATAAGGTGAAATAGTTGTTCCAAATGCCGCACAAACTAAAATTATTTCATCTTTAGAAAAATTAATAGCTGGAATGACAACATGCCGTAAAGCTTCGCTCCAATTTATTTTTACAGCAAAAGCAGTAAAAACATATGCAAATAAAACCAATGCCAGATATTTTAAATATTTTGAATATTTTCTATATGGAATAAAAATCTGCAAAGCTAAACTTAAAACAGCAAAACCAAAAACTAAAAATACAAAACCAATTTGTGGAAAAACAAGTCGTGATGCTTCTGCCATGGCACCCAAATCAGCACCAATGTTAAATACATTAGCAAATAAAAGAAGCGCCATGCAAAAATAAAGAATTTTTTTTGAATAAATTTTTTTTATATTAGCAGCAAGACCAATTCCCGTAGTTAATCCGATACGAGCACACATTTCCTGCACTATACCCATAAGTGGAAAAGAAAAAAGAGAAAGCCAAATCAAACCAAAACCCCTAGACGCACCTATTTGCGAGTAAGTTGCAATTCCAGACGGATCATCATCGGCCGCACCAGTTGTTAGTCCTGGACCAAGATTATGCCAATATTCTTTAATCGCTTTTACTGGTTTTTGATTTCCTATATCACGCTCTATTTTTTTTTCTAACTCAATACTTTTTTCTAAAACTTGAGCCGGGGCACTAAAAAATTTTTCAAGATTACTTTTTTTCATATTATAAATTTATTATTTATATATTTAAAATCTTAAAAAACTAGCTATTATTAAAACAACACCGGCACCAAATAAACAACCAGCCATTTTACCAACAGCAGAACCCAAAACAACTCTTTCTTCTTTTATATTTTTTCCTCTTAATCTCTCTGCCCAATATCCTTCAAACATACCAGCAATACCGTCAGTTATAGAATTACCAACAACTCCACCAATAATCGCACCCGTAACACCTGCTATTTTTCCTCCCAAAATTGCAAACAAAGCTAATATACCATTATCAATTATTCCAAAAATAATATCAGGCTCAGTATTTTTTATTTTTATTTTAAAAATTGACAAAGAAGCAAGGCACAGGCCAGAAAGTGCAAGCAAAATAAAACCGATTATTAAATTAGATTTATGAATAAAAAATACACTAATAGTAAAAATAATTACACAAAGCATCGCTATGTTTAAAACTGGCAAAAGATATTTTTTATGACTCGAAAAATCTTTAATTAAATCCATAAACTTATTATAGCAAATCTAAAAAATTTTATCCCAAAGCACAATAAAGCTAAAAACTCCAAAGAAAACAAAGATAGCACCAATAATAATTTTTCTTATCCAACCAGAACGGAAAACTTTAGGCAAAACAGTATGATTTAGCCAGAAAATCAAACCTAAATGCACAAACATTGCAAAAGCATTTATAACAGCTCCTAAAATTATTAAAGTCTTCGGCTCATAAACGTTAAATAAAAACAAAGTTATTCCAAAAGCAATCTGTGCCCAAACAAAAGAATAATAAATTTTGGATAAATTAATTTTGCCTTTTTTCTTTCCATGCAGTTTTTTAATAGCCAAATTTTCTGCCATTATTCTAGAAGTAGAATCCATAACACCTAACTGTGTTTGAAATAACATAATAGAAACAACAACTAAAAACAAAACACCAATAGCTGGGAATAAAATTTTTCCAATAACAAGACCCTCATTAATCACAAAATTAATTCCTTCTGCATTTCCTGCTAATCCATGAGTTGTAGCAAAAGCAAGTAACATTAAGAACAACATAGAAATAACTCCTAAAAACCAAAATACAATAGCGTGTTCTATGCTAATCAACTTCCACCATTTTTTAAACCTACTAATATCTTCTGATGTTTCAGCACAATCAGTTCCGTCTAGCATAATTTCTCTCTCTTCTTTTTTTGCAAATAAACTTGAAATTTTCTGAGAATAAATTCCCATACCGTAACCTTTTTCTTTTATATAAATAGACTGGGTTAAATTTAAATTTCCACCGGCGCCAGAATAAGCAAAAGCTGCAAGAAAAGTGGCAATACTTATTCCTTGTGGCAAAAACCAAAACCCATCACCTTTTCCAAATATTCCTTGAATTAAAGCAGACCAGTCAGTCTTAGTAGCTAAAAACACTGCTAACAAAAAAACAAACGGCACACCAACTAAAATAATACTTTTAGTAATTTTTTCCATCATTCCGTAAACAGTTTTTCCCATACTTAAAATCAAACCAATTATTATCAAAAATAAAATAGCAATCCATTTAAAATCTTCTACTCCAATAACACCGGCAAAAACTTTTGCTGAAGCTGCAATAATTCCTGGCAAACCAAAACCAATAAAAGTAGATAAAATAAACCAATAAACCGCTGGCTTAAATATTTTATAAATACCAACAAAAACACTTTCGCCTTTTACCAAAGCGTAGCGCTCTATTTCCATATTCATAAAATACTGAAAAGTAATTCCTAAAACAGCACCCCAGGCAATTCCTAGTCCATAATTAGAAGCCAAATAAGGCCACAAAATAACTTCTCCAGATCCAAGTCCTAACGCTAAAATAACAAAACTAGGTCCGATCAATTTTTTAAGAGAAATAGGTTTTGGAAATTCTTTTTTTTCGTCCATTTAATTTAATTAAATCTTTCTTTTAAATCTTAATAAATATTTTCTAAACTATTTTGTATACTCTGTATCAAAAATCTAGAAAAAGCTAAATAATTAGAAACTGTTTTAGTTTTAAGAAACTCATTCCAACCCTGTTCAAGTGCAACTCTTTTTTGATTATCTGTGATAGTCTGAACATCGGAACTAATTTTTGTAGCTGAAATTTCACTAATAGAAGATATTTTAGAATCTCCAGATACCAAAAACGCAGCAAGAGAATCGTTCAATAAAGCCGTATCAACTTTTATATTATATAAATTAGCGTTAATTAATAATTTTAAGTTATCTAACTCTATTCTGTTTTGTTCTAATAAACTCTGAGTCACTAATAATTTAGATTTAGTAGCTTTTGCTTGTGAATAAAAAGTATAAGTTAAAAAACCTGCCAAAATTAACAATAAAGTTATAACAATAGAATATATTTTAAGTACCTTCATAAAAAATTAAATTTTAAATAATAATAAAAACCCAACAAAAGACCTGCTTTTATTATAGCAAAGTTTTATTAAACTAAATAATGGGGTCACTGTCCAAATTTTATTATAACGATATTAGAAGATACGGAATATATGCAGAATTTATGGAGTAAATATCTTAATATTAAGAACGAAATATCACAAAGGCTGATTTAATTTATTTGATTACTCTAATTCTGTTCCACCCCATTCAATAACACTAAATCCTTCACGAATAAATGGTTTAATTTCTTGAATATTAATACTTGTTTCTTTAGTAAGTGGTTTAAACACCATAAATACTCTTAATATTGAATCAGGTTTTGGTGTAATAATAAGAGGAGCAGTATTAGTATATTCATTCCCAGCAAAGTGAATTAAATTATATTTATTATCTTTCATTTTTGGATACCAATAAACTATAAATTCGTTATATTCTTTTGGAGTGAGTCCTATTTTTGATAAAGTATTTTGCAAAAACTCTCTAGTATCTTCCCCTCGAACAATAAAGCCAGTTGAAAGATCATAATTTATTTGATTAGTTGGTTTTCCTTCCCAAAATAAATAACTATATTCTTTTCCATCTGCACCAATAAGTTTTCCATTAGGAGAGGCTATTACCGTCCAGCCTTTTTCCTCAATATTATATTCCGGATAATCTGCAATAAGTTCTCCTTGATAATCTAATTGGACTTTTGTCTTTTGAGTAGATGTTGGATAAAGATAAATAACTGGTTTATAAACCATCATTTCTTTATTTGGATTTAGAGATGGAAAAGCATCGTAAAATTTTTGAACTATGACAGGTTGATATTTTGGCCCGGGCATAGGAATATGATATTGTGCTTGAGATTGATTCCATTTATTTTTAACAGAAATATATTCAGAATAATTCACAATTTCAAATCCGACCCAAACAATAACAACAACTAATAAAACAATTTTTATTATTTTTTTCATATTTTACATTATACCAGTTCAATTCCCGATAGTCTAAAAACTTATGCTTCATAAAACAGTCTAAATTCTTTGGGTGCCTATCGAGATTTGAACTCGAACCGAGGGTTCCACAAACCCTAGTGCTAACCATTACACTATAGGCACCATGTATTGATATTTATAGCAAAAAAAACACACAAAAGCCACTTTTAACTAATTTTTTAACTAACTAACATGTTTTTTCTTCTATAAAAAATCTTACGAATTTCTTCTATGAAAATAATAGAAGATGAAACTGAAATAATTAAAATCCAATCAAAAAGTGTAAGCGGAACTGTCTGTAATATTTTCTGTAAAAATGGAGTATAGACCGCAATTAACTGCAAGAAAATAACAATTAAAATTCCACCAACTAAATATCTATTCGAAAATAAATTCATCCTAAAAATTGATTTCGTTTCGTGACGACAATTAAAAGCATTAAACCATTGAAAGACAACCATTGTAGTAAAAGACATTGTTAAAGCTTTTGTAAAATCTTGTTCAAGATATTTACTAAAAACAAAAAGCGTTCCAATCACCATTGGTACTGACATAGAAAATATTCTTAAGGTCATTATTTTATCTATTAAATATTTCTTGGGACGTTCAAAACTGCTGTAAAGTAAATTCTTTTCTTTAGGTTCCATTGCAAGGGAAACATCTAAAAAACTATCCGTAACAAAATTAACCCAAATAATTTGAGCAGCTAAAATTGGAAGTGGAAAACCTAAAAACAATGCACAAATTATAATTAGCACTTCACCTAAATTAGTAGAAAAAAGATAAAGCAAAACTTTCTTAATCGTTTTATAAATATTCCTTCCTTCTTCAACAGCAGAAATAATATTCCCAAAATTATCGTCTAAAAGAATAATGTCAGAAGCTTCTTTTGCAACTTCAGTTCCTATTTTCCCCATAGCTACACCAAGATCGGCAGCGATTAACGAAGGCGCATCGTTTACTCCATCACCAGTCATGGCAATAATTTCTCCTCTTTTTTTATATGCCATTATAATTCTTAATTTATGACTAGGAGAAACTCTTGCAAAAACTGTTGTATCATTAAGTTTTTCAGAAAGTTCTTCATCAGACAAAACATCTATTTCAACTCCAGAAAGTATATTATTACCGTCTTTATAAACACCAATTTCTTTTGCAATAGATTCTGCAGTAATTTTATTATCACCCGTAATCATTACTACTTTTATACCAGCATTATTTGCTTTTCTAACAGCATCAAAAACTTCTGGCCTAATAGCATCCTGAATTCCTAAAAATCCCACAAAAGTTAAAGACTCCATATTTTCTGGATCTAAGTTTTCTGTATTATTATTATCATTATAATTTAAAGAACTATCATTTTTAGCCAATGCAATAACTCGCAAACCTTCTTTAGACATAGAAACAAAAATAGATTCTAATTTTTCTTTTTCTTCTTTAGAAAAAACTTGGTCTTTATTATTTAAATAAATTTTTTTACATAATTTAAAAATAACTTCTGGAGCACCAACAATACTAAAAAATTTCTCTTTTTCACCATTTAAAGTAGCATGATATTTTGATTTATAATCAAATGGAGTTTCTTCAACAAGCGGAAATTCATTTAACATATTACCTTTCTGAAAACCAAGCTTCTCTCCAAATACAAGCATTGCTGCTTCTGTTGGGTCACCAGCAACTCTCCAAACATTATCTTCTTTGGAAAACATAACACGTGCATTTGCACAAAAAGTTGCAATCTTTCCAATAAGTAAAAGTTCTGGATGACTGTTTTTATTAATTATTTCTTTATTAAAAAGAATTTCACCTTTAGGGTCATAACCAGAACCACTGATATCAAAAAAATTATTATCAATATAAACTTTTTTTACTACCATTTCATTTTTAGTTATAGTCCCTGTTTTATCTAAAGCTATTACCCTAGCTTGTCCAAGTGCTTCAACTGCTTGAAGTTTTTTAACAAGTGCATTCTTTTTTGACATTCTCCAAACGCCAGAGGCAAGAACTAAAGTCAAAACAACAGGCAAACCTTCTGGGATAATTGCCACAGACAATGAAACTGCCAACGAAAACATTTCAGTGATTGGCTTACCTAGAAACATCCCAAATAAAAATAAAAATGCACAAATACAAACTGTAATAGTAACTAAAACTTTAGAAAGATTACGAATATTGGTTTTTAATGGTATTTCTGTGTCAATCATCGACATCTCTTTCGAGATTTTTCCAACTTCTGTATTCATACCAGTTGCAATAACAACAGCTTTACCATTTCCAAAAACTATATTAGTTCCTTTAAAAACAATATTTTCCTGATCACCTAAAGATATTTTTTTATCAGAAATCTTTTCTGAAATTTTATGAACAGGTACAGATTCACCTGTTAAAACTGCTTCGTCAACTTTTAAATTACTTGAAAAAATAACACGAGCATCTGCAGAAATTTTTTCTCCTTCCTGAAGAATAATAATATCACCAGACACAACTTCAAAATCTGGAATAATAATTTCCTGACCATCACGCAAAACAGTAGCTTTAGTTTCTACAAGATTTTTTAACGCGCGAAGTGTATTTTGGGCTTTTCCCTCCTGTAAAGTTCCAATAACAGAATTAAATAATAAAATAAAAAAAATCACATATGCATCTATTTTTTCACCAATCAAAAACATTATTATACTCGCTACAAAAAGTATATATATTAACGGGCTCTTAAACTGATTGATAAAAATAGTAAAAAGACTATCTGTTTTTGCTTCTGCAAACTTGTTGGCACCAAATTCCAAAAGACGCTTTTCTGCTTCTTTTTTATCCAAACCGTGTTCGTTTGAATTTACTCTTTTAAAAACTTCTTGAACAGTCTGTGCATAAAAATTACTCATAATTAGGAGATTCTTCTAAAATTCCAGCTCTATAGTTCGCTAATCTAGCACATGCATAAAGTAAACTAGATAATCTATTTAAGTAAGCTAAAGTACTACTACTAACTTCTGTTTTCTTTTCTTCAACAACTGCTATTACTCTTCTTTCTGCTCTTCGAGAAATAGTTCTAGAAATATCAAATAAAACAGCGAGTTTAGTCCCCCCAGAAATAAAAAAAGATTTAATTTCCGGCAATTCTTTTTCTATACTATCTACTATATTTTCTAATTCTTTTATTTTACTTTCTTCTATACTAATTTTAGATCCAGCAATTTCTGCTTGAATTATAAATAAATCTTCCTGAACATTATGAATTATTTTTTCAAAAGAAAGACTTTCAGTGAAATTAAAATCCTCTTTTTTGATTTTATTTTGCACAAACCTAAAAAAGAATTAGCTTCATCTAAAGTACCTAATGCTTCAGCTATTTTAGAACTTTTAGACATTCTTTGGTCACAACCAAAAGTTTTTGTTTTACCATCATCTCCTTTTCTTGTGTAAAGCATATTTTTTTATTTATTTTAATTTTAATTACGTTTTATAATCAATTCTAATTCTGGATTTTCTTTTTTAAGATTCTCAATAATTTTATCAGCAACAAAATTTGGATCCATAAAATCATTATAGTTCTCAGGAATTTTTTCATCAAATAAATTAGTTCTCATTCCTCCTGGATAAACTCCTAATACTTTAATATTTTTACCATCTACTTCTTTCATGAGAGACTTTGTAAAACCATCAACTGCAAATTTACTTGCACAATATGCTGTTTCATTTATTTTACCTTCTAACGCACTTGTTGAAATTATATTTACAATATAACCAAAATTCTGTTTTTTCATTTGAGCTAAAACAATTTTTGAGCCATAAACCGTTCCAAACAAATTAACTTCAATCAAATCATGGGCTCTTCTCCAATTCGTTTCTTCTATTGGTAAATGTGGCAACCAAATACCTGCATTATTAATCCAAATGTCTATCTGTCCAAATTTTTTAACAACAAAATCTGCAAGTTTTTTTAATTCTTTTTCTTTTGTAACATCGGCTTTCTTTCCAACAATTCCAATCTCTAAATTTTTAAAATCTTTTTTACTTTTAGAACACACTATAACTTTTGCATTATTCTTTAAAAAAGAAACAGCCATAGCTTTTCCCAAACCTTTCGTGCCTCCTGTTATTACTACAACTTTATTTTCTAAATTCATAAATAAATTTTTAAAAATTATTATTAATTAACTTTCTAGTGCCCAGGGGGAGATTTGAACTCCCATGCCCGTGAGGGCGCTACCACCTCAAGGTAGTACGTCTACCAGTTTCGCCACCTGGGCAAATAGAGACACATTAAAACTTTAACAAAAAAACCCATTTTTGTGAAATGGATTTTTTATGCTTTTATACTTTATTCTTCTGTTTTTGTTTCTTCTATCTTAACTTCTGGTGTAACTTCTGACTTAACTTCTTCTTTCTTTTCTTCTATTTCAACCTCAGCTTCAACTTCTGGTTCATCACTTTCCTGCATAGTTACTGATCTCATCTTTCTACGCACATCTTTAACTGCTTTTGT
>JBDRFV010000008.1:0-16084 GCA_043818335.1 Patescibacteria group bacterium | reverse complement strand
GAAGCTTCAAGTGCGCGTTTTGTAATTTCA
Organism: Patescibacteria group bacterium; assembly: GCA_043818335.1. Taxonomy (GTDB): domain Bacteria; phylum Patescibacteriota; class Minisyncoccia; order Phycocordibacterales; family UBA9973; genus UBA9973. The sequence goes on along the minus strand of JBDRFV010000008.1, from coordinate 16,054 downwards.
ATAGATCTATCTATAAATTCTTTTGCTAAAGATTCTAAAGTAGCTCTACTCATTTTTAATAATAAATGCTTAGGTCCAGAAGCATCAGAAGTAATAAACGGAATATTTATTTCAGCTTCTAAAGTAGTAGAAAGTTCATGTTTTGTTTTTTCTGCAGCTTCACGTAATCTTTGCTGAGCTAATGGATCTTTTGTTACATCAATTCCAGATTCTTTTTTATATTCATCTGCAATCCAAGTAATTATTTTTCTATCAATATCACCTCCGCCCATATGACTATCACCATCGGTAGATTTAACTTCTATAACATCATCACCAATTTCTAGCACAGAAACATCAAATGTTCCTCCACCAAAATCATAGACAACAATTTTTTCATTTTTCTTTTTATCAAAACCATAAGCTAACGCTGCAGCTGTCGGCTCGTTTATAATTCTTTTTACATCTAGTCCAGCAATCTGTCCTGCATCTTTTGTCGCTTTTCTTTGTGCATCATTAAAATAAGCTGGCACGGTAATAACAGCTTCGGTAATTTTCTCACCAATTTTTGCTTCAACGTCTGTTTTAATTTTTTGCAAAATCATCGCAGAAATTTCTTCTGGTCTATAAAACTTATCTAACATTTTTACTTTTACTCCACTATCTTCGCCAGCTTCTATTTTAAACGGCGCAGAAATTTTATCTTTCTGAACTCCCGGATCATCAAATCTGTGACCCATATATCTTTTCATTTCAGAAAGCGTATTTTCTGGATTTGTAACAGCTTGTCTTTTTGCCAAAAGACCAGCAATTCTATCGCCATTTTTTGCAGTAGCAACAACAGATGGCGTTGTTCTGTTTCCTTCAACATTCTCAACTATTTTTGGAGAACCTCCTTCAATAATTGCGACTGCTGAGTTTGTTGTACCTAAGTCTATTCCTATAATTTTTGACATATATTTATATTTTTTAAATTAACTCACACTTTTGTGAGCGACTAATAATTAATAAATCTATTATATACCTATCTTATTATTTTGACAAGTATTTCGTGGTCGCGAAATGCTTGTTGATATTATATTCAGCTATGCTATAATGTCAAGTATGAAAGAAAGTGCTAAAAAATCTAATATTCAGAAAGATATTTTAAAGCTTTTAGCTGAAAAACCAGCTGTTTCTATTGATGAATTAATAAAAAAAATAAGAAATAAAGCTCCCCTCCTTTTCAAGGAGGGGGTTGGGGGTGGTAATTCAAAATCACCACCTCGCCCTTCGGGCACTCCTCCTCAAAAAGGAGGAGATAAAAAAAATTATGCTATCGCCCGATCTGTAAAAAATTTAGTAGAATCTGGTTGTGCAGAAATTCACAATTCTGGTAATCAAAAATTTTTAAAAATAACAAAAAAAGGAAAAAATAAACTAAACTGCATAAAACTCGAAGGTGAAGACGCCCTAGTCTCAACTTCTTGGGACGGATTTTGGAGAATTATAATTTTAGATATTCCAGAAAATAGAAAGAGTGAAAGAGAAGCTTTGCGTTATTTATTAAAAAAAGCAAACTTTGTTTGCATAAAAAATACAGTTTGGATTTCTCCCCTTCCCTATGAAAATTTATTTACAAATATAAAAAAAGATTTAAATCTAGAAACAGAACTCATGATAATAGTTACAAATAAATTAGATCCAGAAACTAATCTTGCTTTTCTGGAAGCTATAAAAAATTAAATTCTATATTTTATAAATTAAAATGTTTAACAATTTTATTAGCTACATTTTTTGCAGAAATTTTTGTGTTATCAATAATAAAATTATTTTTAAATGGTGCTGGTGTTTTAAAATCTTCCCTTTTCATTAATTCTTTCATAATTTTTAAAGACCTTAACTTTCCATGAGATTTGCGTGATTCATTTTTTAATCTTTTAAGCATTTCTTTTTCACTGCAAAAAAGATACACCGGACAAAAAATTCCTCCTGATTTTATTACTATTTTTTCAATTTTTTTTATAAAACTAAAATCAGTCATTCCACTTTTAGAGATATATGAATTAGAATATGCATGAGTAAAGATAAAACCATTTTTAGTACCCATTAATCTTTTTGTTAATTCAAAATGAACCCATTCCCTAGCTTCAGCCTTTTCAAAAGTCCCCGGTCTTTCTTGACCAAAAAGATCACCAATAAGATCAATAATCATATGATTATGTAAAATCTTATATTTAGTCAATTTTGCAAGCTCTTTAGCAACAGCAAGCTTGCCAACGGCTACGAATCCATATATAAAAACTAAATGTGGTTTTTTCTTTTTTTTATTTTTCATTTTATTTTAAATTTTACAAAAACAAAACCCTACTCGTAGAAACGAGTTAATTAATTATTTAAAAAATTATTATGCGACTTCTTCCATCATCCATTCTTTGTATGCCCTATTTATTCGACGGACATCTACACCCGCAATAAGCGGAGTCGAGTAACTGTGATTTTGCGAAATTAAATCATTAATAGTTTTTATTTTGGATTCAAAAGTTGAAATCATCATCATAACCTGAGGCACTTCAACAAATTCTTTTTTCCAACGAAACATAGAATCAACTAACCAAAAATCAACAGCAACACCAAGTTTTTTATTTATAATAAGTTTACCTAAATTATTTGCTTCTTCAGAAGTCGCGCAAGTGGTGTATATAAATACCATAAAATTGCGTTTATTCTTAAATATCGACCATTGCTTTTATTGTAGCATTTATTTTAGGAAGTCAAGAATTGGAATAATTTCTATTTTCCTGACTCTGCTTCATTATATTCATAGACATTAACACGAGCCGCACGAATTACTCTTTCGCCTAATTCATAACCTTTCTGAATAACTTCAGCAACTTTATGATCTTTAGTTTTTTTATCAGTTTTTACCATTTCAATAGACTGATGAATATTGTGATCAAAACTTTCTCCAACTTCTCCAACTGGTTTTACGCCAAATTCTTCAAAAATTGCATTCATCTGTGAATAAATATGCTCAATTCCCTTTCGCCAATTTTCATCAACTTTTTCCCAAGATTCTTTATTCATGAAAGCCATATCAAAACTATCCATCACAGTCAAAAATCGCATTAAAATTCTCTCACGCATTGCTTCAGAAAAATTAGATTTTCTATCTTCTTCTTGTTTCTTAAAATTAACGAAATCAGCTCTTTCTTTTTGCCAGCCAGTAAGAAACTCAGATTTTTCTTTTTTACACGACTTTAAATCTCCCCTAAACTTTTTAAGAGTTTTTTTCAAATCTTCTTCGCCATCATCATTAAATTCAAACTCAACAACTTCAGATTCGTCTTCCTTTGGCTCGCCAAAGCTTTCAGTGGAGGCGGTTGGTTCTGTTTTCTTTTCTTTTATTTCCCCGCCTGCATCAGCTATGCTGGAAGCATTGCGGGCAGGCTCATTTTTTTCATCATCAGACATATAAATAATATAGCATAAAAAAGAACCTCTCCCAACTCTCTCTTTGTTAAGGGGAGGCAAAATAAAAAAAAGCCGCAAAATAAATCGCGGCTTTTGAATATTAAACATACTTTAATGTTTAATAATTTTACCAATTTTTTCAAGTTCTCTCTCATTAGTTATTTTGTAGATATAATAACCAGAAGGTAAAAACTTAATTGAAAAGGTATTTAATGAATTAGAAATCTTTTCTTCATAAACACTTTGCCCAAAGATGTTAAATAAAGAAAAAATTAACTCCCTATTTTCCATTCCACCTGTAATTTCAATATTTATGAAATCAGTCGTGGGGTTAGGATAAGCAGAAACATTTACCACAGAAACATCTTCTGAATGAATTCCTGTTATTATGTCTTCTGGTTGCTGAAAACCTTGAGTAACAATAAGAGTGCTTTGCGAAAAAGTTGATATTACTGATTCACCAACACTTGAAGATGATTTTATAATTCCCGTATTTGTTAAATTGCCTGTTGAGCCAATTACTTGTCGCTCAACGCTGATTTGCGCAAAAGAAATATTGCAACAAAACAGTATTATCAAAATAAAAAATATCTTTTTCATGTTCGTAGTAAATTATCTTGTTAATTATTAATTTGCTTCCCACATATATTTTATAGCTGATGCATCATTTGACATTGTCCATACTATATCAAAAGTAGTTAAGGTTAAATTTCCAATTACTCCAGTTCCTACATAAGAAAACTGACCTACTTGTCCTCTAATACAAAAAGATGTTGAAGAGCCTGGACCCCCATAACTTTGAGTAGTATAAACACATCTATTCCCACTAGAATTATAAATTCCTGAAGAAGTTGTTGCTTCATAGTTTGTGGCAGAATAATAATCACCTTTTGCATAAATTCTAATTATATTTGGTATTCTTCCAAGTCCGTGAGTTATCGTCTGAGTTGAAGAAGCTCCAGGAGCATTTCCTACTCCTGAAGTAGAATTAAATCCTGAACCAGTTGGCCCCGTTGGACCTTGAGGTCCGGTTGGTCCAGGAACAGTTGATGCTAATCCAGTTACTCCCGTTGCTCCAATTTCACCATTAACACCTTGTAATCCTTGAACTCCAGTTGGTCCTTGTATTCCTTGCACTCCTTGAGCTCCAGTCGGACCAGTTGGTCCTGTTACGCCACCGCTACCTTGAAGAGAAGAACCAGAAACCATTGCATAAGGTACAGAAATAAATTGTGTCGTTCCGAGATTTACATAACCTGACCCAATATCTGCCCATACTTGCAGAAAATAACTGTTCGTTCCCCACTGGATTGCTGAAAATGTCCCAACGGTGGGAGCGCCTTGTCCGATTTGCAAATTTACCAAACCATAATTATTGGTTGTTGTTGACCATGCTTCTTCATACACGGTTGTTCCGTTTGGCGTCGCCTGATGAATTGTGAATTTAACTGTTGTGTTTTGATTCTGCAAAATTACTCCTGTAGTATTTCGCAAAACCGCTTGGTAGTTGATCCCTTGCGGAATCTGCGCACTCATGCTCAAGCTAATAAAAGCGAGCAATAAAACAAGAAAGAAAATTTTTCTTTTCATCTTTTTAATTTTTAATTTTTTTGTCAAAGAAAGTTTTTCTCACAACATGTGAGTTTAAAACCAACCTGTCAATAGGATACATATAAATACACAAAAAGTCAATGTAAATAGTGCTTGTGGATAACCTTTGTTTTTTATCTTTTACTCCACTGTGGAGCTTTTCTAGCTTTCTTGAGTCCAAACTTTCTTCTTTCCTTTGCTCTTGGATCTCTTTTTAAATATCCAAGTGTTTTTAATTTTCCACGTAATTCTTTATCTAATTCAACCATTGCTCGAGCTAATCCATGCCTTACTGCTTCTGCTTGAGAATGAATTCCTCCACCAAGTACTTTTGCTTGAATTGAAAATTTACTACTTGGTTTTATTTTTACTATTGGGTCTTGAACTAAAGCTCTTTGCTCTTCGGTTTTAAAATAATCTTTTACATCAGTATTATTTACAACAAAACTAAATTTAGTTGCTTTTGTAATGCGCACTCTAGCAGTCGAAGTTTTTCTTCTTCCAATCGCTTCTATATATTTTTCTTTTTTAACTTTTTTTACTTTTTCTTCTTTTTCCATAAAATTAATCTTTTTATTCTTCTATTGTTAAATTCTTCATCATTTCTCTTCTAATTTTATTATCTGGAAGCATTTGAAAAACAGCAAGTTTAACTAATTCTTTCATTCCCTTTTTTACTAACGTTTCTGTTCCTTTAGTTATTCTAAGTCCACCTGGATAGCCAGAATATCTAGTATGATAAATACTTTCTAATTTTTTGTTAGTAATACGAATTTTAGAAGCATTTGTAACCTTTACTGGAAACCCAGAGTAAAAATGCCTCTGAAATTTTGCAGAAGTTTTACCCATTAAAAACATGGCAACTTCAGTTGCTACTCTCCCTAAACTTCTTCCTGATGCATCAATTGTTTTCATTTGTTTTTCCATATTAAATCATTTATTAAAATTACACAAATTCTATAATAGCCATCCTTGCACTATCTGACTTTCTAGCTCCTAATTTAAGTATTCTTGTATAGCCGCCTTTTTTATCTGTATATTTTGGTGCAATTACTTTAAAAAGCTTATTAGCTTCTTTTTTTCTATTTATAAGTTCAGAAACAACAAATTTTCTTGAAGTCAAAGTGTCTTTTTTTGCTTTAGTAATAAGTTTTTCAATAACAGGTCTAAGCTCTTTTGCTTTTGCTTCTGTTGTTTTTATTTTTTCACGAATTATCAAATTAAGAACCAAAGAAGTCAACAAAGCTTTTCTTTGATCCCTTGGTCTTCCAAATTTTCTGTTTTTATTGTGGTGTCGCATTGCTGTTTAGTTTAAATTTATTTAATAATAATTAATCTTTCAAATTAAGTCCAAACTTACTAAGAACTTTCTTAATTTCAGTAATTCCCTTTCCTCCAATTCCTTCAATCTCAAGTAAATCTTCCATTTTCTTTCTTGCAAGACCACCAAGTGTTCTAACATTTGCAGCATTTAATGCATTAAGTGTTCTAGTTGAAAGATCTAAATTATCTATTCTTGTTTTTAATATATCAACAAAATCTTCTTCTTTATTATTTCGTTCTTCTTTATCTTCACCAACTTCTTCTGTTTGATCTTTTTTTGAAACTTTTTTCTCTATTTTTATTTCCTCTTCTGGTTCTTTAAAATCAATAATAGCTTTTAATTGATATATCATAATTTCAATCGATTTTGCAAGTGCCTCACGTGCTGTTAATGTTCCATCAGTTTCAATAGATATTCTTAATCTGTTATGGTTAGTCTTATCACCAACACGCATATTTTCAACTTCATAAGAAACTCTTCTTATTGGTGTAAAAATCGCATCAACAGCAATAGTACCGACGTCAACTTTTTCTTTCTGCATAACTTCTTTTGGAATAAAACCTAATCCTTTTTCAATATTTAATTCGATGCTTAAATTTATTTTTCCAGTAACTTCTGCAATATAAAGATCTGGATTTAAAATCTCAACTTGTCCTGTTGTTTTAATATCAGCAGCAGTAACAACTTTGGGGCCTTTTATTGAAAGAGTCACAGTCTGTGGTTCATCAGAAAACATTTTAAAACGTAATCTTTTTAAATTTAAAATTAATATAATAACATCTTCTTTTATACCATCCATTGTTGAAAATTCATGAGAAACTCCTTCTATTTTAATAGAAGTAACACTAGCACCAGGTAAAGAAGAAAGAATAATTCTTCTAAGGCTGTTACCTAAAGTATGGCCATATCCAGGATATAAACCATCAATCTCAAATACTCCTTTATTTTCCTTTTCCAAAACAACACGTGGTTTGGAAGGCATAATTATTTTATATTCAGGCATATTTTTTAAAAAAGTTACTTTTAAATTTTAATAATAAAAACAAATAATATACAAAAAAATTAACGACTATAAAACTCCAGAACAACATTTAAATCTAGAAAAGTTTCAGTATTTTTTGGTTTATCTAAAATTTTTCCTTCTAGTTTTTTTTCATCGAAAGAAACCCATGCAGGAGAAGTATAATCTTTAAGCCTTTCTGTTAAATTATCAAAAATCTTCTTACTTTTAGATCCTTCACGGATTTTTATGATATCATCAACCTTTACTTGATAAGAAGGAATTGTTACTTTTTTATCATTTACAATAAAATGTCCATGGGAAACCATTTGTCTTGCAAATCTTCTACTATTAGCCAATCCCATTCTATAAACAACATTATCAAGACGAAATTCAAGTTGCTCAAAGAGCTTTTCAGGCGCACCTAATCCCTTTGCTAAAGAAGCTTTTTTAACATAATTTGAAAACTGCCTTTCATTTAAACCATAGGAAAAACGAATTTTTTGTTTTTCAATAAGTTGAGTTCCGTATTCAGATAAAGCTTTTGGGCGACGAGAACCCGGACCAAATTTATTAGATGCAGGTGTAAATTTAGAAGTCTGACATTTGTCATAAACTCCAGCTCCTAATCTTTTACAAATTTTAAATTTTGGTTTTGATATCATATATTTTAAAAAAAATTATACTCTTCGTGGTTTTTTAGCTTTTGGTCCATTGTGTGGCACTGGTGTTTTATCTTTAACAGAATTAATTTCTATTCCATGAGCCATAAAAGCTCTAACTGCTGGTTCGCGACCAGATCCAACTCCTTTTATAATTATATCTGAATCAGATATACCAAGAGTTTTTGCTTTCATTCCTACAACGTCTCCAACTTTAGATGCAGCAAAAGGGGTTCCTTTTTTTGCACCCCTAAAACCCAAAGCCCCAGAACTTGATGCAAAAAGAGCATTTCCAAGTTTATCAGTAAAAAGAACTTTTGTATTATTAAAAGTAGCATCAATATAAAGAATACCTGAGGTTATTTTTTTCTTTGGTATTTTTGTTGAAGTATCTTTTTTTTCTTTTATTACTTCAGTTTTTTTAACTGTATCTATATCTATGTCTGTGCCTGATTTAGTTGTTATTTTTGTTTTTCCCATTTTTTATATTTTCTATATTTTATCTTTATTTAAATATTTAAATTAATTAAATTAAGTTTTACTTTCTTTTCTTTTACCTGATGCCATTGTTTTTCTAACATTACCCCGAACTGTTCTTGAATTAGTCTTAGTTCTTTGTCCGTCTACTGGCAATCTTTTTGTATGACGAATGCCTTTATAAGATTTTATATCTTTCATTCTTTTTACATTTCCTGAAACTTCCCTTTTTAAATTTCCTTCTATTGTCATACTTTCAACTATTGCACGAATCTTATTTTCTTCTGCCTCTGTTAAATCTTTAGCTTTTTTACCATAATCAACACCAACTTGATTTAAAATTCTACGAGCTGTCGAAATACCAACTCCGTATATACAAGTTAATCCAATTTCAAGTCTTTTTTCATTTGGCACAGTTATTCCAAGTATTCTCATATAATTTAATTATTGTTTTTGTTTATGTCTTGGGTTAGAACAAATAACTCTCAAGTGTCTCTTGCGTTTAACCATTTTACAATTACTACAAATTTTTTTTACAGATGCTTTTACTTTCATAAAAATATTCTAAATTTACCCAAAACAAGAGAAAACAAGGGAAAAACCCTTATTTTTAAACGTTTATTACTTTTTATAAACTATATTTTATATAATACACTATTTTTAAAAAATTACAACCTTTTTATTATCCTTCCCTTTCCACCATATGGATCTAATACTAATTCAACCGAATCTCCTATCAAAACTTTTATCCTATGCATTCTCATTTTACCAGAAAGATAAGCTAAAATTTCTTTTTGATCATCAGTTTTAACTCTAAACAAAGTATTGGGCAGAGCTTCAGTTATGAAACCTCTTGTTGTTAAAATTTTTTCTTTTTCTAAATTACTCATTATTTAGGTTCAATAATTTTAACAAAATTATAAGATAAGTCAAATTAATAAGTTAATAACTAGATTATTCAGGGTAATTTATAATTACTTTAATATCTTTTATTTTATTTGGAAAAGTCTTTTTCCAAACTGGCTTAACAATTACCTCAGCAGAATCAATACTTGAATATTGAACTAGAATTTGATTAAAATCATTCTTGTCTTTTCCCAATACATCTCCAATTAATTTATCTGAATCAATCTTCCAAACAATATTAGAAGACCCAACTAAATTAAAATTAATTTCTTTTACATCATCAAAAGATATATTTTCTTTATTATTTAAAGAAAAAACCAAATCCTTAATATTATGTATAAAAACATCTTCATCTGTATATTTTTCTATATTATTTGCTACAATTCTTCTTGTTAATTTATTTTCATCAAATAAAAATCCATAAAACGTTCCTTTTAAAGTTAAAGGCATCATTCCATCTTCTAAAGCACTTCCAATAGTTCCTTCATCTGTTTCTACAAACATGGCATCTTCAAATAAAATATAACCATCTGGTATTTGATCAACTGCTTTACTTACTAATTTATTTTTTAAACTTTCTTTTAACTCACTTACTGCATTAACTTTATCAGTTTCAGAAATTACACGAGCCTTTCCTTTAAAACCACCAGTAATATTTCCTTTTGATCTAGCATACATTTTTGTATATTTAGCAGTTCCTTTAAATCCTAAAATTGTAAAATCTAATGGCTCACTATTATATTCTTGACCGGTTTCTGAACCATAAATCTCAACCTCTACTGATCCAGGTGTTCCATCTGACTTTTTTCCTGGAATAGTTGTTGCTTTATTAGTTTTATAAATCTTACCATTTGATCCTTCTAGTCTTGTATTAATATCTAATTTCTGAGAAGAAGAACCGAAAGTATTATAAAGAATAGCTACACCTTTAGCATTTTCGTTTAAATCTTTTTCTTCACCTCCCTGAACTTCTTTAGTTTCTTCTTCAGAAATTATAACCAAATCAAACAGCAAACCATCTGTGCCAGATTCTTTTGTTGCAACAAAACCATCATCTAATGTTAATTCAACAACTTTTGGAATCACTGTAATTTTTGCACCAGAAAATAAAAAAGAAACAGCAAAAAATAAAAATACCATAGCAATTAAAGCTATGAACCAAAGACCATATTTGGAGCCACTATTATGAATCTGTGGCAAATTAGTATCTTTATCTTCTTCATTCTTTTTAGAAAAATTATAAAGAGAATCAAATTTAGCATCTATATCTGTTCTGATTTTAATTTCTTCAGGATTTTGACTTTTACTTTGACTTAAAGTCTTAACGTTATTTTTTTTAACTTTTACCATATCTTTAATTAAATTTTTTGACATAATTATATTCTATCTAAGAAAACGATTAATGTAAATCGACTCAATAATAAGAAAAGCGTCATGGGCCATATTTTTATCAACTATAGCTATTCCATGAAGTGCTTCTGTCCCTAAAAAAATTGTTCTAAACTTAGCTTCTGTTAAAGTATACTGACTAAATTGTTCGGTTTTTATAATTTTTGAAAAAAAATCAGCCAAATCTTGATCAACTGTTATAAAAATAGAAGCCGGAATAGAAATATCATTTGAAACGCTAACTAAAGATTCTTGAAAACCTTTAAGCCATTTAGTTTTTATATCATCTATAATCGGTTCTAATTTTTTTTCTAAAGATTCTATGGCATGTCCATCTTTAAAAAGGGAAATAAAAGATTTTGCTTCAGACAAAGAACATTTTAATGCCAAAGCAACTTCTCTTATCATAAAATTTCTACCAAGCGGAAAAGAAATAGAAGAACATATAATATCTTTTTTAATCATAGAAATATCTGTAATCTCACCGCCAATGTCAACAAGGAGAAAATTATCTTGGAGAACAAAAGTATCACGTGCTACGGTGAAAGAAGCAATGGAGAAAGAAGAAAACTTAACTTCTTTTCCATGATAATGAGCATCAATAATTCTTTCTAATTTTAATAAAACATTTTCTGGACTCATAGAAAAGAAAACCATCATTTCAACGGACTTAACTTTTTGATTTAACGGACTTGAAATAGTATAACCGTTCAAGCTTATTTTCATATTTTTTAGTTCTATAATTCTGATTTTATCTTCTTCACCAATAAAATTACTAAAATGCTCATCTTTAAAAGCCTTAACTTCTTTATCAATTAAACTATCTGCTAATTTTGTATCAAAAACAAAAGATTCATCTTTTTCTAATTTAATAATTCTAGTCTGTGAAGCATACCAAGGAGAAGAAAGAACGCAAAAAACTTTTGCAGGAACTCCAATTCCTTTACTTGCAACTTTTTTTACTATTAACTCAAAAGATTTTAAAGAAGATTCTAGAAACCTCTCCGGATCAATATTTTTTTCAAGTAAAATAGGCTCACGAATAGAATAAATAATTCTAGGAACTCCAGACTTCTGTGTTCTAAAAAAAGCCGCACCAACAGAAGAAGAACCAACATCAAAAACCAAAACTAGATTATTTGGACTTTTAATTTTCTTAAAAATTCCCATATATTTAAATTATAACATAAAAAAATCTATTCAAGCACAGCTTTTATCCTTCTGACACCAGCAGAACTCGCTTCTTCTTTCTTTATTTTTAAAATACCCAATTCGCCGGTATTTTCAACATGTGGTCCAGCACAAAATTCTTTTGAAAAATAACTCCCATCTTTATTTTCAACAAAATATACAGAAACTGTATCTGGATATTTAATACCAAATTCCATTTCAGCACCAATTTCCTTAGCTTCTTCTATGCTCATCTCTTTTTTAACAACATTTAGCTTTTCTGAAATTTTAGTATTTACTAAATCTTCTACTTCTTTTTTTTCACTATCAGTCAGCTTTCTATCAAAACTAAAATCAATTCGCAATCTTTCATCTGTAATATTACTTCCCTTTTGATGAATCTCAGCACTAACAACTTTCTGCAAAGCTGCTAATAATAAATGATGCGCTGTGTGTAATTTTGTGGTTTTTTCAGAATGACTAGCCAATCCGCCTTTGAACATTCCAGCAGATGCGGTTTGTGAAAGTTTTTGATGTTCTAAAAATAATTTATTAAAATGCTCTTTAATATCTTTAGGAACTGGAATTTTTCTTTTTTTATTAACTTCTTCAACAGCCAACTCAAAAGGAAATCCATGAGTCTGATATAAATCAAAAAAGAATTCAGCTGTTAAGTGTGTGCCTTCTTTACTTATTTGTTTGTCAATAATTTTTAATCCCTCTTCTAGAGTTTTCCTAAATTTCTCTGCTTCTTTTAAAATTTCTGGATTTTTAGTTTTTAATTCTTTATCACCTGACATTCTAACCATGCGCCTAATTAATCTTCTTAAAACATACCCAGCGCCAGTATTATCTGGCAAAACACCATCTTCTATTATTTTTTCAGCAGATCTGAGATGATCAGAAACAATTCTTTCTTCTTTTGTATTTTCATTATTAAATAAATCAGTATCATAAACACTTTCTTTTTTCTGCACTGTCATTACCAATCTCTCAAATCCCATTCCTGTATCAATTCCCAAAACTGGCAGTTTTTCTAGTTTTACTTTTCCTTTATCCAATTTCTCTCGCGAGCCATTACAAAAATATTCATTAAAAACTATATTCCAAATTTCCACATCTTCGCCTGATACATTTTTACCCTCCTTCGCTCCTTCGGAGCTACGGACGGGCGAGCAATATATTTCAGTGGTTGAGCCACAAGGACCAGAATCTCCAGTTGGTCCCCAAAAAACATCTTTTTCACCTTCTTCTTTTATATTTTTTATACCCAATTCTTGCCAAATTTTTTCTGATTCTTCATCTTTCGGTAAATTTTTACTTCCCTCAAAAACAGTAACGTAAGAAATTTCTAATCCCATTTCTTTTGTAATAAATTCATGTGCATATTCTATGGCTTCTTTTCTTCCGTAACCGCCAAAAGAAAAATTTCCCAACATTTCAAAAAACGTCAAATGCGAATTATCACCAACTTCATCTATGTCGCCAGTTCTAACACATTTCTGTACTGTTACTATATTTCTACTTCCTAATTCTTTATCTGCTAATTCCGGATCTAGATAATATTTCTTAAACTGTTGCATGCCAGCAGTCGTAAAAAGCACAGACGGATCATCTTTTGGAATAAGCGAAGAAGAAGGCATTACTTTATGCCCTTTTTTCTCAAAAAATTCTAGAAATTTCTGTCTTATTTCATTTGCTGTCATATTTGTCATATTAATAGATAATATCAAAAAATTAGTAAATAAAAAAGAGGACTTGTTAGCCCTCTTAAAAATATTTTATAACCCATCGTCTAACCACAAACCCCACCAAACTTTTTTATCCCATTTCCTTTGGGTCCGATTAAGACAAGAACCAAAAATAAGACAGAAGAGTATTAAAACAAAAAAATAAAAGAAAATAATTCCAAATAAATTTGCCCTTTTTGCTTCTATAAGAGCATAGTCTGGTCCAATTTCTCTTACTTTAAATAAAGAGTAAAAAGGTAACCAATTATCCCCAGGTAAAGCAATGGAAAAAAAAAGTATCATGCTCTTTAACAAGAAAGAAAATAAAACCGTCAGCAAAAAGAAAAACAGTGTCGTAAGGAAACTTTAAAAACTGTTCCATTGTTAATTCTACTTTTTCATCCGGCAATTTTTCAAGTGCTATATAATTAGCCGGTGCCAAAGATATTTTATCAGTTTTTGTTTTTGCGTAAGGAAAAGTCACAAAAATAAAAGCAATTGGCGCAGTAATACACACCAAGAAAAAAAAGAAAAAGAAAATCCTGACAACAGCATTCCATTTTGGAACACAAAGTCTGTTTTCAAACTTTGAAATAAGACCCTTGCCTTCTTTAGGTCTAGGAATCATAATTTGGTATCTCCTATATTTAGTTAATTTTATGAAATTTTCAGTTTACTATATTTATCCTCACAATAACAAACAAAAACCGAAGAGTCAATGCTCTTCGATTTTTAAAATTTAGAAATTTTTTATTCTATTTCATTATTTTTCTGTGAATTTCCAGAAATTGGATCTACAACTTTCTTCTCTAAAATCCAAAGAATAACAAAAATAAATAAAACTAAAGCAGTAGTAATTATTGCAATAGAATAATAACCAAAACCAACTGCCATACCAATTCCCGCTGAAACCCAAAGTCCTGTTGCCGTGGTAAGTCCAGTTAACATCGTTCCTGTTTTAAACATAGCACCAGCACCTAAAAATCCAATACCAGTAATTACTGCTGCCATTATTACAAGAGGATTAATGCTTATAAAAGTTAAGCCAGAAAAAGAATTAATTACAGAATTTGCTAAAACTACAAAAAGAGCTGCACCCATAGAAAGCAAAGCATAAGTTCGCATTCCTGCAGACTTGTGAGCAATATATCTCTCAACACCAATAAGCATTCCCAAACCCATAGAAAGTAATAATTTTATAATAATATCTTGATTTGTTATAAAAAATTGTGACATGTTTTTATTATACTATTACTCCCCCACCAAGACAAATATTTTTATCGTAAAAAACACATGACTGCCCAGAAGCAACTAAAATTTGTTTTTCAAACAAAACTTCAACTTTTAATTTACTTATTTTTTTAATCTTGCAATTTAAAAATTCTCCGTGATATCTAATCTGCGCTGTAAGTTTTTTACTTGCCCCGCCTCTGGCGGGGTGAATTTTTGGCATATTAGAAATCCAGTTTAAATTTTTCAAAATTATTTTTTCTCCTCCTTGTTGAGGAGGAGTGCCCTGAGCTTTGCGAAGGGCGAGGTGGTGATTTTTTGAATTACCACCCCCTGCCCCCTCCTTAATTAAGGAGGGTTTTAAATTTCTGTTTTGCGAAACATAAAGTATATTTTTCTTTACATCTTTTTTAACAACATAAAAAGGTTTACTGTCTGATTTCTTTTTTGTAATAGTAAAACCATGTCTTTCACCTAAAGTATAAAAAACAGCGCCATTATGAAAACCAATAACTTCTTCTTTTTCATTCCCACCGTCGCCAAGGCTTTGGTGGGCAAGCATAACTTTACCTCTTTTTTCTTTAATATAATGCTTAAGAAAATCTTTCAAATCTACCGCACCCAAAAAGCAAATCCCCTGGCTGTCTTTTTTTTCTGCAACTGGTAATTTAAATTTTTTAGCTAATTTTCTAACTTCTGTTTTATCTAACTTCCCTATTGGAAATAAAATTTTAGAAAGTAATTTTTTATTCAAAGCCCAAAGAAAATAAACTTGATCTTTACTTGGATCTTTTGCTTTCACTAAATTACTGCCCTCCCTGACAAGGGAGGGTTTGGGAGGGTTTGTTTTTTTTAAACCCCCTCGCCCTTCGGGCACTCCCCCTTGACAGGGGGAGTAAAAAATTTGCGCATAGTGTCCCGTCGCAACATAATCAGCTCCCATCTCAATAGCTTTTTTATAAAAAGCACCGAACTTTACTTCTTTATTACACATAACGTCAGGATTCGGCGTTCTGCCAGCTTTATATTCAGAAATCATATAATCAGCAACTTGCTTCTTATAGACTTCTTCTAGATCAAAAGTTAAAAACGGTATATCCAAAAAAGCAGCTACACGCATAGCGTCACGTCTTTCTTCTTCTTC
>JBDRFV010000007.1:0-3825 GCA_043818335.1 Patescibacteria group bacterium | reverse complement strand
TTCAGAAAGTATGTTTGGCTTAGCAATTAAATCATTAATATGCACGATATCTACTTTTCCTCCAACTCGCTCAAAAACAAACTTTGTTTCTTCTTCGCAATTCAGTCCGTAGCCGGACAATATTATAGCTTTTGGTTTTTTGATTCTAATTTTTTTCATATTAATTTTTCTTTTTAAAAATCATAAACAAAATACTAACAAGTAAACCTAATCCGGCAGGAATAATATAATACCAGTAATTTGATCTAACTTTTTGAACATCTTCTAAAATTTTAATATTTGAAATAAAATAACCATGAAATCTTTCATCTCCCTCAAAATGAATCTTTGTTTGAATTTTTTGACCCTCATAAATAGGGGTCTTTTTATATTCATCTGAAAACAGTAGTGTATAATTGTAACTTTTAACTATATTTATGTAGGAATTATCACAAAGAATATCACCTTCTTGTTGATCAGTAGATATTTTTGTAATATTTAAAGTTACATTGTAATAATTATTATCTTTTTTTACTTTTAAAACATCGGCATTTATTTCACAAGTTGGACTTGGAGCTGCGGGAACTGCATGAATAACTCTAGCAGTAAAAAAACTTAACATTAAGACCAAAATTAAAATTATTTTTTTCATATTTAATTCATAATTAATACTCTAATAATATAACGACAATACAACTTATTTCATCTTGTTAGAAAAACTATGATAAGCTTGGAATAATTTTTTGACATTTGTTTCTACTACTTTTTTACTTGCCCTGCGGGGCCTTGGCGAAGTAGGGTCTTTTTCGTCTGTTATTATGAATTTTCCGTCTCGGGAAACTTTTCCGATTTGCGCGCGCGGGATTTCCATCATTATTTTTTCAAATTTGCTGATATTTTTGGGAGACACAGAAACTATAATTCTTCCCTGACTTTCAGAAAACAAAGCAGAATCTATTAAAGAAAAATCACCCGGTAGATTTTTAAGAGAAATTTTACATCCCAACATTCCACCAACAGAAGCTTTCGCTAAAGCTATTCCTAAACCTCCAGAACTAATAGAAATCGCTGAAGAAATTAATTCTTTCGAAATAACATTTTCCAATGCTAAATAAGTTTTTAAATTCTTCTCTAGATCTACTTTTGGTACTTCGTTACCGATTTTAGAAACATCATTCTTTGCTAAAAGCTTAAAATATTCAGAAGCACCAAGTTCATCAAAAGTTTCTCCTAATACATAAATACTATCTCCAGTATTTTTAAATTCGGGAGAAACGGTTTTATTAATATCATCCATAACTCCAATAGCCGAAATCAAAAGTGTCGGAGGAATTGAAATTGCCACAGCATTTCCTTTTTCATCATATCCTTTAAAATCATTAAACATACTGTCTTTTCCAGAAATAAAAGGTGTTCCATAGCCGACAGCGCATTTAGAACAGGCTTTAACGGCATCTACAAGCTCGGCAAGCCGAGTTTTATCATTTGAAGAACACCAGCAAAAATTATCCAAAATAGCTAAATGCGAAAGTTTCGCGCCAACACAAATTGCATTCCTTATAGCAGTATCAATGGCACATCCAGCCATATGATACGTACTAATATCAGAATACGAAGGATAAAGACTACTTGAAACTACAACTCCTTTTTGAGATGAAAGTACAGGACGAAAAACCTGTGCATCAGTATTTATGCGTCCTCTGCCAGATAATGGCTTTAAAACAGAAGACGCCTGAACTTCATGATCATATTGTTCTGAAATAAAAGAAAAACCAGAAATATTTTTATCTGCAAATAATTCTTCTAAAATTTTTGTACGAGAAGTTCCTGTTGGTAATTTCGGATTTTTATTTTCATGAGTAATAGCAACACTTGTTAAATATTTTTTTGGTAAACCATCATGTAAAAACTCTAAAGAAATATTCATAATTTCTTTATTATTATAATTTACTATGCACTTTCCTGAATTTGTAAACTCTCCCACTATAGTTGCTTCAACACTTCTATTGTCCATTAATTTTTTAAATAGTTTCCAGTTTTTCTTTGGCAAAGATAAAGTCATGCGTTCTTGTGATTCAGAAATCCAAATCTGCCAAGGTTGAAGACCGGGATATTTAACTGGCACTTTTTCTAAATCAACTACTGCACCATTACACTCTTTTGCCATTTCTGCTATAGAACAAGAAATTCCCCCAGCACCATTATCTGTAATGCTACTATACAAGTCCATTCCTCGTGCTTCTTTTATAATTGCATCACTTAATTTTTTCTGAGTAATCGGATCACCAATTTGCACAGCAGTTGCTGGGCTTGAAGAATCCATCGCCACAGAAGAAAAAGTCGCACCGTGAATTCCATCGGCTCCAACCCTTCCACCAACAACTACAATATAATCGCCAGCTTGTGCTTCTTTTTCATGTGATAGTTTTCCATTTATTTTTTTTGGAATAAGACCAACTGTTCCAACAAATACTAACGGCTTACCTCTAAATCTATCGTCATATTTTACAAAACCAGAAACAGTCGGAATCCCAGAGCAGTTTCCACCAACATTCACACCTTTTATTACTCCATCCATAATTCGTCTAGGTGGAAGCATTTTGTGAGTTAACTTTTTATCTTTAAAAAGTGCTCTCACATCATAAGGATCACCAAAACAAAATCCAAAAGCATTCGCTACTGGTTTTGCGCCTAGACCAAAACCAATTGTATCTCTATTTACTCCAACTATTCCTGTAATTGCTCCACCAAACGGATCTAGTGCCGAAGGACTATTATGTGTCTCAACTTTATGTGTTACTAAATAATTTTCATCAAAAATAATTCCGCCAGAGTTATCAGAAAAAACAGAAACGCAAAAATCTTTATTTCCTTTTTGTTTTCGAATTAAATTCGTAGCGCCTTTTATATAAGTTTTATATAAACCTTCTTTTATGTCATCTATGGGATTAGCAAAAATAGTATGCTTACAATGTTCAGACCAAGTTTGAGCTAAAGATTCAAGTTCGATGTCACTTGGATCTCGTCCAAGCTTTTTAAAATATGTTTGAATCACCTTCATTGATTCTAAATCAAGAGCAAGCGGTCCTCTTGGTATTTTATTTTCATCCAAAATTCCTTCTTTTCCGATTTTTATAAGTTCTTCGTCTGACACAGAAAGAGAAACTTTAATAACTGGATTCTGTTCAGGTAAAACAACTTTAGGAATTTTTAAATGTAAATTATTTACTTTACTTATTTCTTCTATACTATAAATATTAGCTTGTTCGATAAGTGGATTGTGTAATGAAAAAGCAATTTTTTTAACATCTTCTAATTTAACTGCTCCTGAAATTAAAAAAACTTTTGAAGTATAAACTTCTAATTTAGAATCTTTATTTAGATGAAGTAAATCAATAATAGTTTCTTTTGCTGTATGAGAAATATTATCAGTAACTCCTGGTAAAAATCCAATTTCAACTATATAAGAATATTTTTTTTCTTTTGGCCCGCCTAGACTCGTACTAGTCGAGGCTGGTAATTCATTTATTAAAAATTTTTCTAAAATAGGATTAGTAAGTGCATTTGCTGATTTTGTAAGTTCTTTAGAAGTAAGTTCAGAATTAATAATATAAGAGTCTAAAATAGATAGATTTAAAACTCTATTCTTGAGACCTAAATTATTCCATAATTTTAAAAATAGCCCCGTTCGGCTATCTTCTCCTTTTGGCATAACATATAATCTCGATATCATACTAATATAGTATAATATTTAAAATACAAAAACAAATAATAAAACGTCGTCTACTAATGGTAAAACAACGGTTTCTGGAACCGTTTATCTAGGTTCGAGTCCAAGTCTCCCAG
>JBDRFV010000006.1:0-7383 GCA_043818335.1 Patescibacteria group bacterium | reverse complement strand
TTAAATTCACTTTATACAAATAAAGCAGGTTCTGGAGCTGTGGCAATTGGTTATGGTGCAATGTATTATGCAGATAATACAGCGACACCATTTTCAAATACAAATACAGCAGTAGGTTATGAAGCGCTTTATGGTTCAACTACTGCTGCGAATAATACAGGGAATTATAATTCAACTTTAGGTTACCAGACTCTTTATTCAAATACATCAGGAGCTAGTAATATAGCTTCCGGTTATCATGCACTTTATTCAAATACAACAGGAAATAATAATGTAGCGATTGGTTATGAATCTCTTTTTACCAATTCAACTGGAGGTAGTAACGTTGCTTTAGGATATAGAGCTGGTAAATACGAAACTGGTTCTAATGCTTTTTACATAGATAACCAAGACAGAACAGACACAGCAGGAGATAAAGCAGGTGCTTTGCTT
Organism: Patescibacteria group bacterium; assembly: GCA_043818335.1. Lineage (GTDB taxonomy): Bacteria > Patescibacteriota > Minisyncoccia > Phycocordibacterales > UBA9973 > UBA9973. The sequence continues at coordinate 6,951 of JBDRFV010000006.1, read as the reverse complement.
TATGGAACATTTAATGCTACTCCAGCATCTCAAACACTTCAAATAAACGCAACAACAGGAATAACTTGGGGAGATTTAACATTAGGAGAAGCAACAAAGGGATTCAAAACACAGGAAGGAACTTATTTGACTAACAATAAAATAAACAGTACTTCTACTTTCAATTTTTGGGACACAGCAGGAACTTATAATTCTGCTTATTTTGGAATAGATAGCTTTGGTCTTAAATACTACAACCAATTTACTTTATTTGGTTATGGCAACAAACTAGGATTATTATTTGGCACTACTTTAGCCGCACCTACTATTGATATAGAAATAGGTGGAGAACTTGCTAGAACTTTTGGAATGAAAAGAAACAGAACTGCTGGAACAGCAGGACTTGGATTTACTGTATTAGGTTCAGGTGCAAAAGTAGGTGGAACTGATTTAGGAGCAGGAGATTTCACAATTTCAACTGGGGTTTCTACTGGAACAGGAAGTGGAGATATGGTTTTCAAAACAACCCAACCATCTACAACTGGAACAGCAGATAACACACCAACACAAGTTCTAAAGATATTTGGTGGTGGTTCAATACTAGCAACAGGAGATACAACTTACGGAGTAACTCCAACGACAGGAGCAGGAACTCGTTTAATGTGGATACCTGCTAAGAGTGCTTTCAGAGCTGGAGCAGTAGCTGGTGCAACGTGGGATGATGCAAGTATAGGAATTGGCTCTGTGGCATTTGGATTAAGCACAACAGCAAGTGGTTTATATAGTGCAGCATTTGGAAGTGGTTCTTCTTCAAGTGGTAATTATTCTTTTAGTGCAGGACAATCAGGAGCAACAGCTACACACGCTACTGCTTTTGGAAACTCAAACTATGCAAGTGGAGCTAGTTCATTTAGCACTGGATATAATTCAGGAGTTTCTGGAGCTTATTCAGCTGGTTTTGGTTTTGTTACTCGTAACCAATCATATAGCTCTCTTGTAGCTGGTAGATATAATGTTGCTACTGGAACAGTTGGCTCTTGGGTTTCAACAGAACCTTTATTGCAGATAGGAAACGGAACTGACTCAACAACAAACGCAAATGACGCTTTCAGAGTAAACAAAGACGGTTCAGGTTGGTTAGGAAAAGAACTTACAGCTTCGGTGGCTTCTATAAATTGGTTGCAAAATGGAAATGTTGGAATAGGAATTGCCACACCAGATGCGAAACTTGAAATAGGTCCTGTTGGTTCTGGAGAAACATTGAAAGCTAATCTTTTGCCTGATTTTATTACAACACGTTTGAAATATGATAATTCGGCAACTCCTTCTGTGAATAAATGGGTTTTTTTTAATTCTCCAAGTAGCTGGGTAGGTGGTATCGGAATGAGTGCAAATGATATGGATATGTTTGTTGGTCCTAGTGGTAATTTTAGATTTCATTCAGGAACAACAGGTGTAGATGGAACTGGAGCATCTGAAAAAATGGTTATAGATAGCACTGGCAATGTTGGTATAGGAACAACAGCTCCAGGAGCACCTCTTGAAATTGCGAGTGACACAGATCACGCTTGGTTGTTATTAAACTCCACGGGGGCAAGTGACTCAAAATTTGCAATTATGAAGTTGCAAGATAAGTCAGCTGGAGGCACGGTGTCTCAGGGTGGTTTATATTACAAAGCGATGGATACGCAAAGTCAGAGTTTTTTCGCTATGAGTGCTGATGACGCAACGTTTCAGTTGGCTGTAAGAAGAGACGGTAACGTCGGCATTGGGACTATAACTCCAACTTCTAGATTACATATTATTGGTACAGGAACTTTTGTAGCAGCTGGAATTTCTGGATTTAATTCTGCTGCACATACAGCTACATTATCAGGAGCAGATCCAACAACATACGCAACATTTCGAGCGAATGAACTTGGTGTAATGACTTTGGTAGGTACAAATGCAAATCAAACAATTACAACTGCTTCTACTTTATATGTTGCAACTCCAGTTGCTGGAGCAAATACAGTTATTACTAATAATAAACCAATAGATACAGAATCAGGAGCATTTCTTTCAAGTGCTGGTGCTTGGACTGACAATTCAAGTCGAACATTTAAAGAAAATTATGAAGATCTTGATCCTAATGATATTCTTGGAAAAATTGATAGTCTTGTAATACAAAGATGGAACTATATAAAAGAAGATTCTTCTGTAAAACATATTGGTCCTTATGCTGAAGATTTCTATAGTATCTTTGGTGTTGGTAATGATAATAAACATCTTGCTGCTCTTGATACTTCAGGTGTTGCAATAGCAGGAGTAAAAGCACTTAATTTAAAAGTAGAAAGTCTAACAGATCCAGATCTTGAATTAATAGATGAAGAAGGAAGTCAAACATTTGTTGGAAGATTCTTTGCTAGATTAATTACTTGGTTTGGAGATGCAGGGAATGGAATACAAAAAATATTTACAAAAGAAATATCTACAGAAAATCTTTGTGTTAAAAAATCTGATGGAACAGAAGTTTGTATAACAGGAGATCAACTTGACCAGATTCTTCTTAACGCAGGATCATCTAGTGGTTCAGGCGGATCGGGAGGTTCAGGAGATATTCCACCACCAGCAGATGAACCACCAGTAGAAGAAACTTGTTCAGACGGAATTCAAAATCAAGATGAAACTGGAATAGATACCGGTGGTGTTTGTGATGTTGTTATACCTGAAGAACCACCACCAGAAGAAACTTGTTCAGATGGTATTCAAAATCAAGATGAAACTGGAGTAGATACAGGAGGTGTTTGTGGAGAACCAGAACCAGAACCAGAACCAGAACCAGAACCAGAACCAGAACCACCTCCTTCAGACCCACCACCAGAACCTCCACCTGTGGATTAGAATAGTTTTTTATAAAAATATGTTATACTTTAGGTATTAAAATATTAATGTAAATTAGTGTTTATTTATTATTTATTAATTATTAATTTAAAAAAATTATGTTATCAAATATTTTAGATAGAATTTCATTTTGGTCTTTGTTTGCTGTTATAACTTTATTACCAATTTTCTTTTTGCCGTTTACAAGAATTCCTATAGATACTTCTAAGGGCTTTATTCTAGTAGTTGGATTATCTATTTCAATAATTTTCTGGGCAATGGCAAGATTTTTTGACGGTAAAATAGTTTTACCAAAATCTTGGGTTTTATTGTCTGGACTTGGTGTTGTTTTAGTTTCATTAATTTCAACTATTTTTTCTAAAACTGCAGGTTTTTCTTTTTTTGGTACAATGCTTGATACCGGTTCTTTCTATTTTATTTTAGCTATGTTTTTATTGATGTTCCTTTCTTCTGTAATCTTACGAGATAGTAAAAAATCTAAAATAGTGTTTTTGGGTGTGATCTTTTCGTCAGTTTTAGCCCTTGTTTTTCAAGTCTTTTTCATACTTTTCCCAAAAGTTCTTAATCTTGGAATTCTAACTAAAACAACTGACAGTCTAGTAGGTTCTTTTAATTCTCTAGGAATATTTGCTGGTTTAGTTATAATTATTTCTCTTTTTATATTTTCTTTCTTCTCATTTTCTAAAAACATGAAATATTTTTTGGGTTTTGTGATTTTACTTTCTATCTTCTTAATGATACTTGTTAATTTTTCATTTGCTTGGCTTCTTCTAGGTATTTTTGCTTTAATTCTTTTTGTTTATAAAATTTCTTTTTCATCAGTAGCAAGTCCAGAAGATAAAAAGAGATCAGTTTTTGCAATTGTATCTTTTCTGATAGTTGTTGTATCTCTTTTCTTTTATATAGGTGGAAGTTCTGTTGGAGGATTTTTATCAAATCGTCTTGGAGTTTCAAATCTTGAAGTCAGACCATCTTTTTCTTCAACTATGATAGTCGCTAAATCATCTTTAGCAAAAGATCCAATTCTAGGTTCTGGGCCTAATAAATTTTCTCAGGTATGGGATTTATATAAACCTGCAGTTATAAATAGTACTATTTTTTGGGATACATCTTTTGAAAATGGCTCAGGACTCCTTCCTACATTCATGATAAATACAGGAATTTTAGGAATATTATCTTGGATTTTCTTTATTTTTTTGATGGTATTTTTAGGAATAAGAGAGCTATTTTCTTTTCACAGAAAAGGCTCAAGTAATGTTGAGGCGGTTCTGTTTTTCTTCATGTCTTTGTATTTATTTATTTCGTCTTTCTTCTATTCTGCTAGTCCTGTTATTTTTCTTCTAGCTTTTGCTTTCTTTGGTATGTTTATGGGATTGTCTTCTATTAAGAAAGAAAATAAAGAAATGAACATTGAATTTTTGACTGATCCAAGAAAAAGTTTCTTTGTGATTATTTTATTAATAGTTGTTATATTAGCTTCTATCACTGCTTGTTTCAAATATGTAGAACGTTTTGTTTCTATTCCTTATTTCCAAAAAACTCTTGCATCTAATTCTATAGAATTAGCAGAAAAAAATGTAAATAAAGCATTATCACTTTATACTAATGATTTATATTTACGTACTTATACTCAAGTTTATTTATTAAAATTTGGAGCATTAGCTTCAAAAGGTGATTCTATAACTGAAACAGAGAAAACTAATTTAAAAATTAGTTTTGATCAATTAGTAACAAGTGCACAACTTGCTATTACATATAATGATAGTAATTATTTAAATTATAAATCTTTAGGTTTTGCCTATGAATCTATTGCTCCTTTCGGAGTTGAAAATGCATATGATAGTGCGATAGATGCTTACAAAAAAGCTTCTGAACTTAATCCATTAAATCCTAGTTTAAATCTTTCTATTGCTCGAGTTTATTTTGCTGATAAAAATATTACAGAAGCAAAAAAATATGCAAACAAAGCTCTTGAATTAAAAAATGATTATGTAGATGCGTTAATAGTTTTGTCCCAGATTTTTAAGAGTCAAGGTAATATAAAAGAAGCTACTAAATATGCACAAATGGCACTTTCATTTGTTCCAAATGATGAGCAATTATCTAAATATGTAGATTCTCTTTCTATTTCACAACCTGTTGCTAATAATGATACAACCGAAGACCAGATAACAGATCAGACAATATTAGAATAATAAATGGATAAGATTTTTAGGATTTTAGGTAAAGAGTTCAGAAATATAAATCAAGCTGCTCTTCTTTTAGGTGTTTTTGCATTATGTTCTCAGGTTTTAGGATTATTTAGGGATCGTTCTATTGCACATTTTATTGGACCTTCTGCTCCGCTTGATATTTATTATGCAGCTTTTAGAATTCCAGATTTAATTTTTATTTCTATTGCTTCTTTGGCTTCCATAACAGCACTTATTCCTTTTATTGCTAGAAAAATGTCTGGTGATAAAGCTACAGATGACGCAAAAGCTTTTTTTAAAGATATTTTTACGGTTTTCTTTTCTTTTCTTCTAATAGTATCTGTATTTGTGTTTATTTTGATGCCATATATTGTATCACTTGTTGCTCCTGGTTTTTCTAGTGAAGTTCAAATAAAAGTAATAGAACTTTCTCGTATAATGCTTTTGTCACCAATATTTTTAGGTCTTTCTAATTTATTTGGGACAATAACTCAACTTTTTAGAAAGTTTTTTATATTTGCGCTTAGTCCTATTTTTTATAATTTAGGAATTATTTTTGGAGTTTTGTTTTTATATCCTATTTTTGGCATAAAAGGTGTAGCTTTTGGTGTTGTTTTAGGTGCTTTTTTGCATTTTTTGATTCAAGTAATAGCATCTTCAAGATCTGGATTTAAATTTAAGTTTTCTAGGTCAATTAATTTTAAAGAAATAAAAAAAGTTATTTTAGTTTCTTTGCCTAGAACTCTTGGGCTTTCTCTTAATAACATTGCATTAATTTTAATTATTTCTTTTGCATCTTTTCTAAAACCTGGTTCTATTTCTGTTTTTAATTTATCTATTAATTTACAATCTGTGCCATTAGGCATTATTGGATTGTCCTATGCAGTAGCAGCTTTTCCAACTCTTACACGTTCTTTTTCTTCTGGAAAAATGAATGATTTCAAAAATTATTTAAGATCAGCTGCTCGACAAATAGTATTTTGGTCTATACCAGTTACTTTTCTTTTTATTGTTCTGAGAGCACAAATAGTTCGTGTAATATTAGGTTCTGGAAATTTTTCTTGGGAAAATACTCGTCTAGTTGCAGCTTCTTTGGCTGTTTTTTCTATCTCTATAGTCGCACAGGGGTTAATTGCTCTTTTTGCTCGGGCTTATTATGCAGGGGGAAAAACACGAAAACCACTTTTTATTAATTTTGTTTCTTCTGTTAGTATTGTTGGTTTTTCTTATTTATTTTTATTTATATTTAAGTCAAGTTTAGGTTTTAGATATTTTGTTGAGTCTTTATTAAAAGTTTCTGATATTGCTGGTACTGAAGTATTAATGCTTCCGTTGGCTTATTCTTTGGGAACTATTATTAATTTTAGCTTACTTTGGATTTTTATAAAGAAAGATTTTGTAAAAAAAGAAGCTTTTTTCATGAAGACTTTTTTTCAGAGTCTGGGCGCATCATTTTTTATTGGGGCAATAGCTTATCTTAGTCTTAATGCTCTGTCTTCAGTTTTTGGGAATCAGACTTTTATGGGAGTATTTTTACAGGGATTTATTTCTGGAATTTTAGGTATTTCAGCTGGAGTTGTAATTTTATATTTATTAAAAAATCAGGAATTAAGAGATTTAATAAATGCATTAAGAACAAAATTCTGGAAGGCAAAAGTTATTGTTCCGTCGCCAGAGGAGCTGTAGTTTTATATTGACTAAATAGTATATATATGATATGATTTCGTTAGTCATGTGGTTCTTTAATATTTTTATTTTTGGTTGGTTTTTATAGGAGATTTAAATCTCTTGTAGAAACCAACTAAAACCTTGTATGATGAAAAAATACACATATCTTGAGTACAAACAAGTTCTTGCTGTTTTACAGCGGTTAAATGAATCTCTAAAGCTTGGTCCT
>JBDRFV010000005.1:0-8988 GCA_043818335.1 Patescibacteria group bacterium | reverse complement strand
GCAATAAATGTAGCTACAACGAATGCTGGATAAATAAGAGCATTTCTAGTTTTTGAAGTTAAAGAATACTGTCTATCTAAATAATCAGCCAAATGATTAAAAGTTTGATTTAACTTTCCTGTTTCTTCACCAGTCTTTACCATGTTTACATAAAAATCTGAAAAAACATCTGGGTGTTTTGCTAAAGCTCCAGAAATTGAAACACCAGACTGAAGATCATCACTAATTTGTGTAAGCTTTTGGCTTAAAATTTTATTTTCAGCATTTGTAGCAAGCAATGTAAAAGTTTTTAAAGCAGAAACTTGAGCTTCAAATAAAGTCGCAATCTGACGAGAAAGAATAACAACATCTTTCATTGGAACTTTTCCTAAAAAAGAAAATTGAAAAACAGATTTTTTCTCTGCTTCTCCTTTTATAGATACAACAATAAGTCCTCTACCCTGAAGACTACTTATGGCAATATCTTTATTAGGAGCTTCAATTTGCCCATCTTTACTTACGCCCTTATCATCAACTGCTTTATATTTGAATAACATAATTTTTTATTTTAATCTATCTAAACCTTTTGGATTAAGTGAAAACTGATAAGCACTTTCAATTGAAATTTCTCCAGATCTAACTAACTCCATAAGAGATCTATTTAAATCAATCATTCCTGATTCTGATCCTGTTTCTATAACAACATCTATTTCATGTGTTCTTTTTTCTCTAATTAAATTAGCAACTGCATTATTATTTAATAAAAGCTCATAGGCAGGAATAAGCCCACCACTAATTCTCGGTACAAGTCTTTGTGAAAAAATACCAAGTAAACTTGAAGCAAGCTGAACTCTGATTTGATCCTGCTGACTTCCAGGAAAAGAATCTATTATTCTATCTATAGTCTGTGAAGCATTATTAGTATGCAAAGTAGAAAGCACTAAATGTCCTGTTTCAGCTGCAGTCACAGCTGCTGAAATAGTTTCTGGATTACGCATTTCGCCTATCATGATTACATTCACATCTTCACGGAAAGCCGATTTAAGCGCAATATGAAAATCCTCTGTATCTATCCCAACTTCACGTTGGTCTATAATAGATTTATTTGGTTGATAAACATGCTCAATTGGATCTTCTATTGTAACTATATGCCTAGCTTGTTCTTGATTTATTAAATTTATCATCGCAGAAAGTGTTGTAGATTTTCCTTGCCCAACTGGACCTACACAAAGAAAAAATCCTTGTTTTTTTCTTGCTAATTCAGCAATAATAATAGGTAAGTGCAATTCTTCTAAAGGCTTAACTTCTGGAACTAATCTCAATGCAACACTAATCAATCCTTTCTGCATAAAAACATTTCCTCTTAATCTAGCTTTTCCATTAAAATCAAAAGAAAAATCTAATTCTTGTTCTTTTGTAAATCTATCTAACTTTTTTTTATCTAAAATTTCACCCAAAATACCTAACATATCTTCTTTTGTAAAAACTGGATGTTTTACTAAAAAAATTAGCTCACCAGAAACACGAATAGCTGGAACTCTACCAACACCAAGATGTAAATCAGAGCCATTTTCTCTTATAACAGTTAAAATTAATTCATTTAGTTCTTTTTTATAATCAGACATAATATTTGTTTATTTTTTAGATTCTTCAAAAATTTTAACAACCTGACTAATAACTTCAGTTGGAGTTGAATTTGCTTTTATAATATAACCAGCTGCACCTAATTTAATCCCTTCTTCTATGTCAGACTTTTGACCCTTATTAGAAAGTATTATTTTAACAGACTTTTCAGATAATTTTTCTTCATTTATTTTTTTAAGAACCTCAAAACCATCAATGCCAGGCATCATTATATCTAATAAAATTATTTCTGGACTAAGTCCACCTTTTAATTTCTCTAAAGCTTGTTCTCCTCCTGATGATGTATACACTTCAAGACCATTTTGGCTAAATTTTAAAGCATACATGTCTAAAATAAATGCATCATCGTCTATTATTAATATTTTTCTTTTTTCTCCTTCCATATATTTATTATACTATAAAATTATTGATAATAAAAACTTTTTATAAAAAACTAATTATTCTTAAATTACTCATTGTAATTATTAAAGCTATGCACTTCTCTAAGTGGAATAATACCATCTAATGCTTTAAGCAGTGCATCTTCACGCATAGTAAGCATGCCTTTTTTTCTAACTGTTTTGAAAATTTCAGCATCAATAGGGTTTTTTAAAATAACCGTCTGCATTTCTTTATCTATCTTGAACATTTCATAAACTGCAATACGCCCACGAGTTCCATCTGGGCAACCAGAAGAAGGAACAGTATCATACATTTCGTTTTTTGATAAAATATCTTTTTTAAATTCAGTTGCAAGATCTTTAAATTGTTCTTCTATAAGAACTTTAGTGCTTTGATCTATTGGTATAAGTTTTCTAGATTCTGGTACAGTCATTTGTGCTAACCGCTGAGCAATAGAAAGAATTAAAGTCGGCGCAATTAAATATGGATCAATTCCCATATCTACTAAACGAGGAACCGCACCAATCGCAGAATTAGTATGTAAAGTAGACAAAACTAAATGTCCTGTTAACGCAGCTTGAATTGCCAATTCAGCTGTTTCTTTATCTCGAATTTCTCCAACCATTATTACATCTGGATCCTGACGAAGAATTGAACGCAATCCTGACGCGAAAGTATAACCAATTTCTGGCATCATTTGAGATTGATTTATATCTGGCATGTGATATTCAATAGGATCTTCAAGAGAAACAATATTTATCTTTTCTTTTTCCAATTCGTTCATCATAGAATAAAGAGTAGTAGATTTTCCAGATCCTGTTGGACCTGTAATTAAAACAAGACCGTATGGTTTTTTTATTGCTTCTTTAATCATCTCTAAATTTATTTTAGATAAACCTAATTGATCAAGTGGCTTAACTCCTTTTTCAGAATCAAGGATACGCATAACTACTTTTTCACCATAGTAAGCAGGCATTGTAGAAACACGAAAATCTATTTTTCTTGACTCAATATTTGCCCTAAAAGAACCATCCTGTGGTTTTCTTTTTTCATCTAAACGCAATTTAGAAAGAATCTTTATTCTTGCTACTACACCGTTGTGAATACTTGGTGGCAAAACTATTGTTGTGTGCAAAATACCATCAACTCGATAACGAACTTTTACATTCTCGCCCGTATGCTCTATATGAATATCAGAAGCATTTCCATCTATTGCATTACGCAAAATAACAGCAACTATTTTTATTACAGGAGCATCTTCAATTATTTTTTTTTCATCTCCTTTTTTTACACTTTTTATATCTTTATTAAGAGAAGCAAGTTCACCTAAGCTTTTTAAATCTGCTTCTTCACTTTGAGTAAATTCATCTATAGCTTCCCCTACTTCAGCAGACATACCTTTATAGTTTTCTATAATTTCTTTATAAATACTTTTAGAAATTAAAAAAACTTTAAACGGAAATCCAGATTTAGCAGAAATAAACTGCAAGGCATCAGTGGCCTGCATGTTTTCAGGATCTAAAATACCAACTTCCAATACTCCTTCTGAAAAACCAATTGGCACAAAACCATAATGCCTAGCAGAATCTTCTGGAATATATTTAAAAATATTAAACGGTAATTTTTTAGTATTTACTTTCTTAACCGGAATAGAAAAATATTCACCTTTTATCTCAAGTATTTTATCTTCTTCCATTCCAAATTCTTGAATTAAAACCTCTTCAATATCACCGCCATATTTTTCAGTGGCACGGTTTTTAATCTCACCAATTTGGCTTTCATTTATTAAACCTTTTTTTACTAATTCTTCTAAAAAAATCATAACTAATTAATTACCCGTTCCAGTAGTAGGAATAGTTGGAATTATAGGCAAAGTTGGTGTTATTGGAATTATAGGCAAAATTGGTATTGTAGGAGTTATTGGATCAGTTGAAGTAGTTAATCCTAAAGAATCAGAAGATACAAAAATATCAGTGCCCAGCGGTGCAAATGGATTTGGTCGTCCTTCGTTTCCATCAGAAATAAGCTGAATGCTAGAATCATTTAAAGACATAAAAGCTGGATCAGAAAAAATTGAATCATCTATTTTTATATTTTTAACACTCAAAAGAATAGCAAGAAAATCTCTACTAATTGTAGAAGTTTTTTCTTGAATTTCAGTAATATTAGTTGTCGTAACTAAACTCCCAGAAGTAGAAATAAGAGCCGGCTGTTCTGGACTTTTTTTAAAAACTAAAACATAAACCAAAATTAATGCTACTGCAATTCCGAGAAATATTAAGATGTTTTTTATTTTTGAAGACATAATTAATTTTTCAACCAATAAGTTTTAATTTTAAAACCATATTTATAAGTATTCAAAGGTTGAGTTGTTGAAATTCCAGCTCCCGTATTTGAAGAAAATTGAACTGATGTAATATCTACTATTCTTAAATTCTTTTCTATATCTTTTACAAAATTTAAGAAATCAAAATAACTTCCCTGTGTTGAAAATTCTAAATCCCAAGAACCATAATCTTTATTATCTTCTTGTAAAGCTATATTATTTCTACTTTGAACTACCACATTATTAGTAGTAGTTTTTTCGTCCTCACTTTTTGTATCATATTTAACATCTTTTAAAAGCATTCCGTATGGCAAAGAAAGTTTCTCAATTTCCAAAATAAGACGAATATTATCTACATTATCTGGAAGCATTTTTTCTAATTTATTTAAATTATTTTTATCTATATTATTATATTTTTCTGTTAGTTTATCTCTTTCTGCTTCAAGTGATTTAGAATTATTTAACGCTTCATTGTACGAAGCAACTTGAGCTTTTAGAACAGACATTTCTGTATAAAGCGGACTAGTAAACATAAAAAACACAGCCACTGCAATTCCTATTAAAATGATTGGTCCTAGAAATTTAAACATAATTAATTTTGAATCTCTATACTATCTTCATCTTCGATAGTTATCGGAGAATTCTCGCTCTGGCTTAAGAGCATTTGTTTATAATCCACGAAACTTGGATCGACCGAAAATTCTAAATCAAAAAGAACATTTCCCTTATCATCAAGCGAAAGGTTTGAAAAAATTGGATCTATAAGATTTTTATCTTTCGTAAATAAATCTGCCTGAAGAGCAATTGATCTATAGCCAATGGCTTGACCGCTCATCATTACTTTAATTTTTGAATCTTTTTCATTCCCAAATTCATAACTAAATTTTGTATAGCGAACAGTTTTCATTGTAAGTTTCTGCAAAGTTTCAAAAATCGGAGAAACTGCTATATGTTTAGAAAGAATAACATTCGAAGATTCTAATCTTTTTCCTAAAACTTGTAATTGATTTATTTTAGCCGGCTCAAAACGTTCTTTTGCTAAGGCTAAATTAGCATCCATGCTAGTAATATTTTTTTGCAACATTCCTTTATAAAAATACAAACCTCCAGAAGCTACTGCAACTGCTAAAAAAATAAATATAGCAATAGTAGTCAAAAAACCCATCGGCTTTTTTGCCGAAGCAACATGCTCCTCAGTCATCATTGGTTTTTTCGGTATAAATGATGTTTGAAAATTTTGTTCCATATATATATTACTCTATTATATATTATCGCATTTATTCTAATTTTCGCAAAGCTAAACCTATGGCAACTGCAAATTCTGGACCTGTAGCTTCAAGAACTTTATCCAAAAATGCTGGTGCTCCAACTTTAGAAAAAGGATGGCCCATTTCTACTTCTGCTTTAAAGTTATTACTTGCAACTTCTTTGATTCCTTTCATTAGAGATCCTCCACCAGTAAGTATAACTTTACTAATCGTTCGGCCATACTTCTTCTCATATCCTAATAATACACCATTTGTTTCTGAAAAGATATAATCTAAATGCACTTTAATGGTTTCTGCAAGATTTTTTTCAACTGGATTGTCAAAAATGCCATATTCTTTTTTTAATTCCTCTGCTTTTGCAAAAGTAAGATTAAGAGACTTAGAAATAGAGTCAGAAATATCGGCACCACCACGATTTACAGTATGAAAACTTTTTATAGTACCAAATTCAACAACAGAAAGTTTCGTTCTTGATGCACCAAAATCCATTAACAAAACTGGGGAAAGTTCATGTTCAAAATTTGATCTAATAGAAGAAAAAATTTCAACTTCAAAAAATCCAGCATCTATTTCAGAACCAGAAACTATTGATCTATATTTCGAAATAGCATCATTCTGAATAGCAACAACTAAAACTTCAATTTTTTCTGAAGGAATAGCTGGAACATCTGGATTATGTGATTCTTCAAATGAAGGTTCTTTTTTAGGTAAAACAAAATAATCTAAAGAAACTTCTGTAATTGGCACTGGAATATATTTTCTTGCTTCTGTTTTTATTATTGAATCTATTTCACTTTCTTTAATTTTTCCAGGAAGTTCAACAACAAAAATCAAACTAGACTGAACTGGAATTGAAAGAGCCGAAGCTTTTGTTGTAACTCCAGATTGTTTTAAAACTTCTTTTAAAGCTTCAGCAAGTTTTTCTGCTGGAAGATTAGTAACACGTCCCATGTCTAATTCTCCGTAGGGTCCAAGTGAAACAGCGCCATAGGTTTCAAGCATTGCTTTTCCTGCTTTCTTTTTGATTTCTACTATTTTAATCATAGAAGAACCAATGTCTATTCCAACGGCATTGTCATTTGTTTTACCACCCAAAAAATCAGAAGCAGAATCTAAAATTTTCTTAAAAGGATTGTCCATCTTTTAACTAAATCTATTTAATCTATGCTAGAATGCATATTAAGTATAACATACATGAGCTTTATAAACACTATATTAAACATCATTTTCCCTGTGAATTGCCTTTCTTGCAATAAATCTAGCAAAGATTTATGCACAGAATGCATAGAAACTTTTTCTGATACAGAAATAACAGAAATAGAAGACAAAAATTGGATATTTCCCATGTTTAGCTACCGAAACATAATAGTTAAAAAATCCATTTCATTATTAAAATATAAAGGCAAAAAAAGACTAGCCAAAATCTTTGCTGAATTATTATATAAAAAAATATTAGAAAAACTAGTAATTTTAAATTCTAATTTAAATTCTAAAGAGATAGAAGATTTTAGAAACCCAATTTTAATCCCAATTCCCCTTTCACCAGGACGTAGGAGAGAACGTGGATTTAATCAAACTGAATTATTATGCAAAGAAATATTAAAATTAGATAAAATAAATAATTTAAGTTCAGAAAAACATGTTTTAACAAAACCAAAAAATACAGAACATCAGGCATTAATAACAAACAAAGAAAAAAGATTAAAAAATATAATCGGCACTTATTCTATAAAAAATGCTAAAAAAATAAAAAACAGAAATATTATTCTAATAGATGACGTAAGCACAACCGGTGCGACTCTTTCAGAAGCTAAAAAAGTTCTAAAACTATCTGGTGCCAAAAATATAATCGCATTTACTATTGCGCATTAAAAAATTAAAAACAAAAAACACCCAGTAATTTAAAAAACTATATATAATATAGCATATATAATATAAAAAGTCAAGCTGATACAGTCTTAAAAACAAAGCTCAGAAATGCTTCCCCGCCATATCCACAGACCTTAATTGATTCCAGTAAAAAAGGTTATAATTTAGTTAAACCAATACTTCTTTGTTATGAACACAGACCAACTATTCGAATTCATTCGCCAAAACGGAGTTGGTCAAGATATTAAGTGTTTTTTCAGTTCTAAGGACGAGGTAACAGAAAGAGATTTCACGTCTTCAATACACAATTACAAATACAATAAAGGCGTACTAAAAATATATATGGACCGGTACGGCTTCGAAGAACATGGAAAAATATTAAAAAAATTCCCGAACTGTGAATTGATTATTAGGAAACAGGAAAAAAATCAACTAGAGGTCGTGAGAATTTTCTGTAAATTTCTTAAAACCGAAAAACAATTCATTTTTGTCAATGCTTTTAATGTTAAATATACTGACAATGACGGAAAGTTGACCAATTATCGAATACTGGCGAATGACAAAAAACTGGAATCGCGCTGAGTGGTTCCATTTTTATTTATGTTATAATTTTTTTATGAAACACTGCAAAGACTGTGAGCCATCTCAGGTAAATCATTTTTTAACTTACATGTCAGTTTTTATTGAATGGATTAATCAACCTTTTTTTAATCTAATAGATTTTTTATTTAAAAATACTACTGAAAAAATTTCAAAAAAAATTACTATACCGTTTTTTAAATTAATGGTTTTTTTAAAGTTAGGATATTTTTCTGATAAACCAAACGAAAAAAATTTATGGCGAGTAAGATGTCTTTGGGAGGAGGCGGAAAAACGTGGAATTAAAATGAAAGAATTTCATTTTGGTCCAATAAAAGATCTTTTTATTGCAGAATTTAAAGAAAAAAAAATAATTTTTGAGAGTTTACCTCGTCCAGATGGAAAAGAGGCAAAAAGTCTTAAATGGATGGATAATAAAGGTATAATGAAAAAAAAATTCAAAAAAATAGGAATTCCTGTAGCAAATGGTGATGTTGCATGGAATAGACTTCAAGCAATTAAAATTTTTAATAAAATTAAAAAACCAGTAATTACAAAGCCAAACATAGGCTCAAGAAGTAGGCATACTTTAATTCATATTAATATAAAAAAAGATTTAATAATCGGATTTAAAAAAGCAAAAAAACTTTCGCCACTTGTAATAGTAGAAGAAGAATTAGAAGGATATCTTTTTCGTGGAGCTCTAATAGATGGAAAATTAGTTGGTCTTGCACAAAGAGATCAGCCACAAATAATCGGAGATGGAATTCTAACTATTCGCGAACTTTTAGAAAAAGAAAATAGCAGACCAGAACGTAATGGTTTAATTTTTCAAAAAATAATTATAGACAAAAGAGCAGAAACAGAACTAGCTAATCAAAAATTAAATCTAGAAAGTATATCTCCAAAAGAAAAAATAGTTTATTTCTCCCAAAAAACAGG
>JBDRFV010000004.1:0-36068 GCA_043818335.1 Patescibacteria group bacterium | reverse complement strand
TTAAAAATTTTTTAGTTTTTAGAAAATCTATTTTATCACTTTTTCTGAAAGTTAAAAATTTGGTATTTGGAATTCCAGCTTCAGTTAATAATCTTTTAGTTACATCTTTATCAAAACTAACAGAAGATCCTAAAACAGATGGCCCAACAAATGGTTTTTCTAAAATTTTTAAAAATCCCTGCATAGTTCCGTCTTCACCAAATGGTCCATGTAAAACCGGAAAAACTACATCAGCTTTTTTTAATAAATTCAAATTAAACTTTCCAGATTTTTCTATTTTAATTTTTATAAGCTCATATTTACTTTTATCTAAAGCAGAAATAATATTCTTTGCAGAATTTATAGAAACTTCATGTTCCGTATTTTTTCCACCAAATAATATGCCAACTTTTAATTTTTTTTCCTTATTTTTCATTTTTAATAATTAAAATAATTTAACTACATCTTTATATGTAATTAATATCATTAGTAAAATTAAAATCGCAAAACCAATCATATTTGCAGTATTTGCAAATTTTGGATTTATTCGTGAACCTTTTATTTTTTCTATTAACAAAAATAGTAATCTTCCACCATCTAATGCTGGAAATGGAATAAAATTTATTATAGCTAGATTTATAGAAATAAGTGCAGCAAAAGATAATAAATATACAAAACCAAATTTTGAAGCATCGCCGACTATTCCTACCATTCCAACTGGTCCAGTTACTGAAGCAAAGCTTCCTTTGCCCTGAATTCCGTCTACAATAAGCCTATAAAGCCCAACAGTGGTGTCTTTTGTAACTGATACGTTAAGTTTCATACCTTCAACAAAAGCTCTAAAAACAGGCAGTTTTGCCGTTCCAATTTGATCCATGGCAATACCAATACCTGGTTGACCATCCGAAAAACCAGCTTCTGGAATTATTTTTGCAAAGTTTATATCTTGATTAGAACCTCTTATATAACCAAATTCTATTTCCTCTTCAGAATTTGAAAGAATAAAGCTTTTTAAATTATCTGGTGTAATTTCGTCTACAGATTTTTTTTCTGTTTTAATAGAAACAATTTTATCTCCAGATTTTAGTCCAGATAATTCAGCTGGAGATTCTTTTAATACTGAAACAATAACTAATCTTACGTCTTTTAATTCATATCCTTTTACTTCACTTCCAGTAGAAGTTGGGAGTCCAGACATAAAACCAACAGAAAGTAAAATCCATGCCAAAAGAAAATTGGCAGTTATCCCGGCAAATAAAACTAAAGCCTGTTGCCATTTTGGTTTAAAAGAAAAATTTCTTTTTCTTTCAGCTTCCTTTTTTTCTTGATCTTCTTTATCTAAAAATCCAATTTCTAAACAATCAGCTTCAGATAAACTTTCTCCAAAAATTTTAACAAAACCACCAAACGGCAAAGCGTTAACAGAATAAGTCGTCTCTCCTTTTTTCCAACCAAATAATCTTGGTGGAAAACCAAAGCCAAATTCTTCGACTTTAATCTTAAAAGCTTTTGCAGTAAAAAAATGCCCAGCTTCGTGAGCAATAACCAAAACCATAAGAATTATAATAAAAATAATTATACTCATATAAATTTAACCCAATACTTCTTTTTCTTTCTTTTCAAAATGAACTTCTAGATTTTTATTTGTCTCATCAACTATTTTTTGCAATTCTTCTTTTGATCTTTCTCTTTCATCTTCTGTCATTTTGCTTTCTTTTTGTAAATTCTGAATTTCTTCCCAGACATTTCCTCTTTCTCTTCTAACTGTAATTCGTGCTTCTTCTAGTTTTTCTTTTAGAACTTTTACTAATTTTTGCCTTGTTTCAGTAGTAAGTTGTGGAAAAATAACTCGAATTCCTGCTTCGTCTGTTGCTACAGATAATCCCAAATCAGCCAATAAAATGGCTTTTTCGATGCTTTTTATCTGATTTTTATCCCAAGGCGCGATACGCAAAGTCTTAGGATCTTCTATTGAAATAGAAGCTGTGTTTTTTATTGGCTGAAAAGAGCCATATGATTCAACAGAAACACCGTCTAAAACCATTGGTGAAGCACGACCAGTGCTAAGTTGACTGTATTCTTTACTTAAAAATTCTTCTACTTTTTTAAATTCTAATTTTAAATTTGAAAAATTGTATTGCATATTGTTTTAAATTATAGCATTTATTATTATAAATAAAAACTAAAAATTAATAATTCGGCATAGAGATAGCCACAGATTCTAATAATGTTTTAGCTGAAGATCCAGGCTGACGCAGGGATTCTCGTGCTTGGAAAATTTGATTAAAAAAATTAATATTCTTTAAATCTTTTTTATTTAATTTTGCAAATATTTTTTGATGAGAAATTTCTTCTAAAGTATCCAAAAATTTCAAAGCCCTAGATTGATTTGAGTCTTTTGCTAAAAAAAGATTTTGAGTATCTTCATCATAATTATTATTTTCTACTTCTTCATCTTTTTTTTCTGATTTAATTAAATTAGTTTTTATAAACTCTAATCTATCTTTTAAAGACATGGAAATAAATAATTCAGCTTTTTTTAATAATTCTTCTGAATTACTTTTTGTTTTAATTAAATAAAACCTAGAAACGAAAGTCTTTAAAAGACTATCTACATTTGGCGTAATAACAAAAAAATGAGTATCTTCTATTGGTTCTTCAAACATTTTTAATAAAATACCCTGTGAGTCGATATTAAAACGATTAACAGAAAGTATAAATATTTTTTTAGTTAAAGAAAAAGCTTTCTGATTTCCCATAGATCGCAAATCTAGAGCTTCTTTTTTCTTAAAATGATCAACATCTAAATGACAAAAATCTGGATTAGCAGTCGTTTTAATACCTAATTCTTCGATATAAGTAATCAAATCTGGTAGAATTATTTCTTTCTCACCTTCAACTAAATAAGCATGATGTAAATTATTTTTATCAAAATGTTTTAAAATGCTCATCTTTATTTATTTATTTATTTATTAATCTAATTTAGCTTAAACTATCTTTTACTTAAAACAGTTTTTTTATAAACATCTAAATGTATAAGTGCAATTCCTGTTCCTTTTGCAACACAATAAAGTGAGTCTTCAGCAAGAAAAGCTTTTACTCCAATTTTTCTATGAACTAAATCAGGAAGATTTCTAAGCATAGAAGAACCTCCTGTCATAATTATTCCATGATCAATAATATCAGAAGCAAGTTCTGGTGGAGTTTCTTGTAATACGTCTTTTATTGCTTTTATAATTTGTTTTAGCTCATTATCTATTGCTTTTACTATGTCATTAGTAGAAACCTGAACAGACCTTGGAAGTCCTTGAATATGATCTCTTCCTTTTATTGTTACTCTTATTTCTTCTTCTAAATGAACCGCTCCACCAATTTTTATTTTTACTTCTTCTGCTGTTCTGTCACCTATGGCTAAATTAAAAGTTTTTTTTATATAATCAGTAATTGCTTGATCAATTTTATTTCCAGCACACTTTACTGAAGTACAAGCAACTATTCCACCCAAAGAAATAACAGCAACATCAGTCGTGCCACCACCAATATCTACAATCATGTGGCCTTTTGATTCATGAATCGGGATACCTGCACCAATTGCTGCTAAAATTGGTTCTTTAACAACGAAAGCATTTCTGGCTCCAGCACGAACTGCAACTTCAACAACTGCTCTTCTTTCTGTTGAAGTAACACCAGCTGGAACTGAAATCATTACGTCTGGTTTAAAAATATTCCATCTTCCCATTGCTTTGTTTATAAAATATCTAAGCATTGCTTCTGTAATTCTATAATCTGCTATCACACCATCTTTCATCGGACGGTAAGCAATAATAGAATCCGGCGTTTTTCCCATCATATTTTTTGCTTCTACTCCAATTGCTATAATTTTATTATCTTGCTCAGAAACAGCAACAACAGAAGGCTCGTTTAAAATAACTCCTTTTCCTGGAATATAAACTAAAGTATTAGCAGTTCCTAGATCTATTCCTAATTTTTTTGAAAAAATACCCATGGGATAAATATATCACAACTTGTGTTAAAATAAAAACATGCAAATAGTTACTGTTATGCCATTTAAAAAAGGCCTTCTAAAAGAGGAATTTACATATTTCAGCTCTAAAAATATAGAAATCGGCAGTATAGTTGATATATCTATCAGAAATAAAAAAAACTTAGGACTTGTGGTCTATACAGAAGATGTTTTAAAAGAAAAATCAAGCATAAAAGATATGCCTTTTAATTTAAAAAAAATAAACGAAGTAAAAGAAAAATCTATTTTTTTAACTGAGTTTTTAGAATCTTTAATTTCAGTTAGTAAATATTTTGCTGTAAAAAAACAACAAATTATATCTTTATTAATTCCTTCTGTAATGATAGACGAATATGATGAAATATCAAAAATAATAAAAAATAAAAAAAATAGTAAAAACAAAAAAAATAAAATAAAAAATATAGAAAACAACATAGCAGATGATACAAATATAAAATCAGAAAAAGAAATTTTTCAAGCTTCTCTAGAAGATAGAATTGCTTCTTATAAAATACTCATAAGAAGTTCTTTTGCAGAAAAAAAATCTATTTTTATGATATTACCTACAGAAAAAGATATAGAAAATTTTTATGATTTACTTTCTAAGGGTTTAGAAGATTTTGTTTTTAAAATACATGGAAATATTACAAAAAAGAAGCAGATAGAAATAATTAAGAATATAATAAGTTGCGATCATCCTGTTATTGTATTGGGAACAGCTCCGTTTTTGTCTATACCAAGAAAAGATTTTAAAACTATAATATTAGAGCATGAAAGTTCTAATAGTTATAAAACAATTAAAAAACCTAATTTAAATTTAAAAATTTTTGCTGAAGTTTTTGCTTTTAATATTAGGGCGAAATTAATACTTGCAGATACATTTTTAAGCTTAGAAACAATAGCTAGAAAAGAAATTGATAATCTGGGTGAAATAACTCCCCTTTCGTTTAAAACTAATTTTAATGGTGAAATTAAAATTTTTGACAAAAATGAATTAGTAGAAAAACTAACAGAAGTAAAATTAGATAATAAAAAATTTAAAATATTAACACAAAACACAAAACTTGAAATACAAAAAATATTAGAACAAAATCAAAATATCTTTATTTTTGCACTTAGAAAAGGATTGGCCACAATGACTATATGTAGAGATTGTGCTGAATTAGTATTATGCGAAAAATGCCTAGCACCTGTAACTCTTTATAAAACAAAAGATAGTAAAAAAAGAATTTTTATTTGTAATAAATGTGGAACAGAAAAAAGTTCAGAAATAACGTGTAGAAAATGTAATAGTTGGAATTTGATACCACTTGGAATTGGAACTGACACTGTGTATGAAGAAATTAAAAAATTATTTCCTAAAACTAAAATATTTAAATTAGACAGAGAGTCTGTAAAAACAACAAAAGAAGCTGAAAAAATTATAAAAGATTTTGAACAATCTAAAAGTTCTATTTTAATCGGAACTGAAATGGCTTTGCATTATTTAAAAGAAAAATTACCACTTACTGTTATTGCTTCTTTTGATTCTCTCTGGAGTATTCCAAATTTTAGAATAAGCGAAAAAATTATTCATATTTTAATTTCTATTTTATCAAAAACAAAAGACCAGCTTATTATTGAAACTAAAAATAAAGAAGATAGCGTAATTAATGCTGTAAAAATAGATAATTTAGTCTCTTTTGTGCGAGAAGAGCTAGAAGACAGGAAAAAATTAGGCTATCCGCCCTATAAAAGATTCATTAAAATAAGCTTTATGGGAAATAAATTAGAAACAGAAAATGCTAGAAAGTATTTTACAGAGAATTTTAAAGAATATAATCCAGAAATTTTTAGTGGTTTTTTAGCAAAATTAAAAGATAAATTTATAACTAACTGCTTAATAAAAACAGAGCCGACTAACTGGTCAATCCCTGAACTTTCTCATAATTCACAAATAGATGAAGTTTTATCAGAAAAACTTCTTTCGCTAAATTCAAAATTTTTAATTAACATAGATCCTGAAGATATAATATAAAAAGCGAACATTTCTGTCCGCATTATATTGAATTTACATCTGTATCTTATCTTCACCAACAATTTGTGTATTATCATTTTTAATTAAACCCTTTTCTTTTAGATAATCCATAGAAAAGTAAACTCCTAAAATCATTACACCTGTTGCAAAAACAAAAATTATTATTTTTTTAACCATATTTTTTTTAATTATTATTCAATAAGAAAAACAATCGCGCCTTCTTTTGTTTTATGTATTAATTTAATCGCAACATCGTCTCTCTTTTTCGCAGAATCCACATCTTTATGATCTATCTGCATTGAATTTATTACTTCTTCAATTTCTTCGTCCCCTTTTTTTATTTTTATTTTATCCCCTTTTTTAAGCTTTCCATCAAGTTTAATCACCGCAACATTTATTTTGTCATAATAATGTGTTACTTTTCCTATTTCTTTTTCCATATTATTTTAAAATTAAATCTTATAATATACTTATTTAGACCTTTACTTAAATTCTAACAAAAAATAAAAAAATAACAATATTAGGAATCGGATCTATTCTATTGGTATTAGTTCAGTCCAATTATCTAAATTAGTTGGTACATCATGTGTTTCTGTGCCAACAATAAAATTATAACCATCTGTCCAATAATAATTAGAAGTATTAGGAACTCTGTAACTTTCTCCAGTTTCTTGATTATAAACATCTTCCACGCCTAACATTGCATTAGAAAACTTATCTGATATCTTATCCTGCACTTGCGATTGATATTCAAAAGTAGAAGATATTATATCGGAAATTTCCGCGCCAGTCTGGCTGATAATCTGACTTCTTTTTGCCACCTCCTGCGCTTCACGATTAGCCCAAGTAGAATCAATTTTAAAAGAATTACCCATTTGTTCAATAATATTTTCAACTGTCGATATATCGCTTTCTGGCGCCCAATAATGAGTCAAACAAACATACCATAATACAATTCCACTAATACTCATTCCTTGTTTTGTCACAAGCACTTTATGTATTAATCCATCATTTCCAGTTGCCGAAGCTTCTGCAACACTCGGTTCAGTATTGTATACTAATTTAGTTATTTTTTCGGCTATATCTGGCCTTGATTTTATATTTTTAAAATTTAAATTTAAATAATTAGGCAAAAGCGTTCTTATATATTCTCCAGCATTACGTTCGGACATAATAATCATATCTTGGCTAATACCACCGGAAGGATTATAATGCGAACCTTCAGGAAATCCAGCAAATTCAGTCACAGCATTTGGTGCTTCAAAAATAGGCGAATATATATTTTCAATTTGAATTCCTTTATTACCTAATGTGGCAATAATTTTTGTTGCCGCATCAATATATGGTCTAACTGTTCCACCGGAAATATTCCAACCACTGGGAACATTAAGAGTAAAAGCTCCTTCTTTGGGATCTTTCCATGGCACCATTCGAACAACTCCCGCTACTTTTGACACATCTTTTAAAGAATTATTATATTGAAAAGTAGAAAGAGTTTTCAATAAATCAGGTCGTGCTGACTCAAAATTTTCTTTTTCATCAGCTATTCCAGAAACAAAAGCATTATTTTTATCAACAGAAACAAGAATAACGCCAGTATGTTCACTACCTGTATATTTTATCTGACCGACCAATGATTTATACTGGCCTATTGTTCTTGTATTAACTATTTCAAAATTTGGGAATACTTTTTTTAAATCATTTTTTACACTATCAAGAACCTGCTGATTTGTTTGAGGTTCTGAAGAAATTAGCGTCTCCATAAAAACAATAGGGCCTTTTTTTGTTGAAGGATCAGCGCCGATAAGAATTAATCCTGAACTATCAACTTTGACTTGCCAATCTGTAGGTTTAGTTATTGAAAAACCATGAGGATCTTTATACAAAACCCAACTTGTATTTTGTACTGTATTTTTTCCTACTAATTTCTCTTTTATGTTTTCTATTTCTACTTCGTTTTGTTCACTTGTTCCAAGCTTTTCTGTTTCACTTTCCAAAACAGCTTTCTGCTCCTCATTTTCTCCAATTTTATATAAAACAAAAATGATAAGTATAAAAACCAAAATGGCTATACTAATATAAAAAACTTTCTTTTTTTTCATATTTTTTTTATATTTATACTATTATCTTCTTAAAATCTTTCCTGATAATAAATAAAGAAATAATTAGAATTACAGAAAGAATCACAACTCCAGCATAGAACCAATTAAAAGGAGTTTTAAATAAATAAGCTAAAAGCAAGAAAAATGACATAATAATACTATACCAAAACCCCCATTTCTTTCTTGTTTGTAAAACAAAATAAAAAACTGCTAACAAAGCAAGTAAAAACAACATTCCAGAAATGTTATAAAGTAATGAATAACCTTCTGTACCTTTGAAAAGTATTATTTCTGTAACTCTAAAAACAGTTGTAAATAATACTATTAAAATTACACTAACTTTCGCCACGATAAAAAATATTTTTGTTTTCATAATATATTTATTTTAATTAATAAAACTTTTCTAATATACTAAATTATAACATTTTTAACTTAAAACTATTAGCTATACCATAAAAAACATCTTTGTATTCTTCCCATTTGCCTTGAGTTGTGTTAAAAGACATTACCCAAACATCTTTTTCTTGTCCAGTAATTATTATTAGTAAAACTTTAAAATCTGCTCCCTGCTGAGCTATTTTTGCTTCTATAACATGAGCTAGTTTGTTATTTATTGTTAAATCTTCATCTTTAGTTAAGACAACACCTGAAGCAGTCTGCTTTACTCCATTTTTAAGAATTTCTAGATATTCGGGCATAGTTTTATCTTGAAGTGTGTCATAACTTACAGCAAAATAACTTCTAAAATTAATTTTCTGCGCTGTAGGATCGTTTAAATCTTCATTAATTTTAACGGCCATTGCCGAAGTTCCCATCGCCGGTGTAGTTTTCTCCCAGCCCGCAGGAAGAACAATCTCAAAATCATCAGTTACTATCTTTTTCTCTTCTTCATTAATTAAACCAGTTTGCTCTACAGATGTTTTATTTTGTTTAGGAATTCGAACTGTAAATAAAACTACTAAAACTGCGATAATAATAAGCACTATTATAATTATTTTTTTCTTTTTCATAACAATTAACAAAAATTTAAATAACTTTTCTAATAGTTTAATTATACCACAAGCAAAACAAAAGCCATGCTGAATGAACAACACGGCTGTATTTTGTCTATGATACTTAAGGACGAAGAGGCTGTGATTCCTCAATCTCCGCAAGCTCGTCTTTTGTGAAATTAGACAGCGCATAGCCGTCAGCTTCTTTCTTTGAGCCCGAAAAAATTGGGATTTGTTTCCCAAGTTGCTTTTTCAACGGTTTAAAAAAAAGAAAAAATCCCTGGGGAGATTTCTTTGATTTCCTACTTCCTTTAGCCATTTTAGACCTCCTATTTTTTATTTAATAAAAACAAATAATTTCTACTAAAATAATAGCATATTAAAAACAAACTGTCAAAAGTTTTTCAAATTTACTTAAAACTACAAGTTATAACACATTGCAAAGTACAAATCTCTGCATCTGGATCATGACGACAGGCTGAAGCACAATCATTATGAACTCCACCTTTTTCTACACATTCTGTTTTTAAAAAAGAATTTATTTCACAAATTTTATCGTCTGAATACCAAACACCATTATTTTCCTTACAAATAGTCTCGTTTTTTATAACTAATTTTTTAACTGGTGAAACAAGATTAGAAACTTCACAAGCTTCTTCCCAAGCTCTTAAGCATTTACTTTTTATTTTACACCAAGAATATCCTGCGCTTGCAAGACAACCATGTTCGTCTGCATCACCGCCAATTAAATTAGTATCTTCTACTTTTTTCATAACACAATCAGTATAAGTAGTTTGGCCACCTTCTTCTATAAATGCCGTATCGTCTTTATTCCAAAAAACAAAACTTTCATCTGCATTCGCATATCTTGCCCCCGAAGCAGAAATAACTTCAGGTAGAGTAAATTTCCTCGCATCGCTTAAAGTTAAATCAACAGATTTTTGTTCTTGATTATTATTAAACTCAGCATCAATAAAACTTCCATTTGCACAATCAAAACGAGCTACAATTGATGATTGTTCTGGAATAACTTCTTCTACTTCTTCTACTTCTTCTTTATTATTTTTAAAATAAGTTATTACCCATATTAGTAATAAAACTAACAAAATAAACGCTAATACTAAAAGTTTTCCTTTTTTATTCATATTTTTTATTCATATATTTTTAAAATAAATTAATAATACTTTAATTATAACAAAATTAAACAGGACAAGTATTTTTACCAAGTGCAACATAAAGTCCACACCAGCTAAATATAGCTTCAAATAAACAAAATCCCGCAAAGAATATCAGAATAGCACACCAATTTGTCAAAATAGCTACTAATAATAAAATTACAGCTAAAGCCAAACGAATTAGTCTATCTTTTTTATTTATATTTTTCCCAACACGTCTGTTAGAATTTTTAGCTAATTTTCTAATTATTAATCTATAAATAAAACCTACAATAAAAGCAAAAGCAAACATTATTAAAATATATCCCCAACCAAATGGTGAGAAAATAAAATTAACTGGTGACTCATTAAAAAAGTTTTTCTTAATTTTAGGAATTAAAGTAATAGCATTTACTATTTCTTTAAAATCAAAATTTTCTTTTTCACCAATTGCTAAAGCATATTTATTAGTATTATCATTACTCCAAACATAAATATCATAATCTCCAGCTTCAGCTTGAACTTTATATTCTGGTCCCATTAAATAATCATCATTTCCAAATGGTTCATGAAATTTTTGCCATTCAAAATCAACACCATTCAGAAAAGCAAACGGTTCTTGGTCTTTTTTATCTTTTACAATAAGAGCAAACAAATCAGTTTTTTGATCAATAATATCTGGAACTAAAATATTTACATAAAAATCAAAAGGCTGTTCTGAATTTATTGTATATAAATCAAAATCTCCAGAAAGTTGTCCATAATATGCTTTTGATATTTCTGGATCAACAACAGTAATTTCAGTACTGTCAGTAATTCTTGGCTGATGGGCAGAAACTAAACTTGGTGTTAAAACAAAAACAGCTAATAATAAAATTAAAACGCTTATTTTTTTTATATTTTTAACCATAATTATTTTACTATTTTCTTAAAATCTTTTTTAATAATAAACAAAGAAACAATCAAAACTACAGAAAGAACCACAACTCCAGCGTAGAACCAATTAAAAGGAGTTTTAAATAAATAAGCGAAAAGCAAGAAAAATGACATAAAGATACTATACCAAAAACCCCACTTTCTTCTTATTTGTAAAGCAAAATAAAAAACTATAAGTAAAGCTAATAAAACTAACATTCCAGAAACATTGGTTGCCAATGAATACCCCTCTGTACCTTTAAAAAGCACAATTTCTGTAACTCTAAAAATAGTAGTAAAAAGCGCTATTAAAATTACACTAACTTTCGCCACAATAAAAAATACTTTTGTTTTCATAATAATTATTGTAAATTAATACACCTTTTCTAATATGTTAATTATAACATTTTTATACTAATTATCTAGAAATTAAGTCCAAAATTAATTTAACAACTTTTTCTTTATGACTAGGGTTGCTCTCTGCAACCATAATAGTAAGCGCAGTTAAAGCGGATGGTGTAATTTTTCTGATATTTAAAACTTTTGCTTGTTGTAAAAACAACACAAAAACAAATGCGCCACTACGCTTATTGCCATCAATAAAAGGATGATTTTTAACCATAAAATAAAGCAGGTGTGCAGCTTTTTCCTCAATAGTTGAGTATAATTCTTTTCCACCAAAAGATTGCATTACATTTCCAATAATTCCAGAAACATTTCCCTTTTCTCTTTCTATTCCAAAAATATCGCTGGCTTCACCTTTTTCTAATAAACTTATTTTAAATTGTGATAGATTTTTTGAAATTGTTTGAGCAGTAAAAGTAACCTTTTTTCTTGTTAATTTTCCTTTAGGAAAAATTTCTTTATCATAAGCATCTAAAGAAAGCCAAGTATCAGCAAAAAGAGAAATTAAATCGACTACATCTTTATTATCTATAGCCGTTCCAGATGGCAAAATATTTTTAATATTTTCTACTGTTTTCAAAAATTCATCATAATTTTTTGCAATTCTATTTTTGTTTATCGCATAACCGTCTACTATATAATTACTTAAAGTTTTTGTTGCCCATTTTCTAAATTCTATAGCTATTTTTGAATTTGTTCTATAGCCTACTCCTAAAATAACATCAAGAGAATAAAGGGTTATAGGTTTATCTGAATTTGCAATATGCATTTTTTGCATATTGCTTTTTTGTTTTATTTCTCCATCTTTAAAAAGATTCTTAATATGGCGAGAAACTACTGATTGATCAACCCTAAAAAGTTCAACTATTTGAGCCTGTGTAGCCCATACGGTTTCACGTTTAAAGTCACCTCGAAGTTCAATAGCTCCAGATTTTGCTTGAAAAATAATCAACTTTTTATTTTTAATATTTTTCTTTTTCACTAATTAATTATAACACAGGCAAAAGAAAAGCCATGCTGAATGAACAACACGGCTGTATTTTGTCTATGATACTTAAGGACGAAGAGGCTGTGATTCCTCAATCTCCGCAAGATCATCTATTGTAAAATTAGATAATGCAAAACCGTTGGCTTCATTTTTTGTGCCGGCAAAGATTGGGAGCTGTTTCCCAAGTTGCTTTTTTAACGGTTTAAAAAAAAGAAAAAATCTCTGGGGAGATTTCTTTGATTTCTTGGCTTTTTGAGTTGCCATTTTACCTCCTATTTTTTAATTAATAAAAACAAATAATTTCTACTTAAATCTTACCACAAAAAAGCATTATGTCAAAATTTGATTTTATTTTAATAACATTTTAATTATTAAAACAACAAAAACAGAACTAGTGGTGAAAGCAGAAGACAGACACCAAGTGCACCAGCTTTTCAATACAAATTTCTGAATAATTGTTAAGTAAACAGTAAACAACATTCCGCCACAGGCAACTATAAATAAAATAAGACTAACCTGCCCTGAATACCAAACTTCAGCCAACAATATATTGCTTCCAATTAAAATAATTCCATAGAAAAGCATTCCAAAATATTCCAGCCCAATGCCAGCGATTTTTCCATATTTGCTAGTTAGAACAATTTCACATTTGCCATTCAAGGGACAAATCATCGGCTTGCCAGAATGCTTTTCCTTATAGATTCTATATGAGATATATAACCCACCTACTGATAAGGCTAAACAAATTAAATTTAAGATCATGGGTTAATTATAGCATTTTAAATTAATTTCTTATTTACTATACAAATGTTCTTGAAAATCAAAAAAGGTTGAACGGATTAAATCAACATCACCAAGAATATTTATTGCATCAGAAATTGCATGATATTTAAGATTTAGTAATTGTGGTAATTTTTCTTCATCCAATTCTTCTACTCCTTTTTCTTCATACTTAGATAAAACAAAATCTAAAAATTCTTTATTCTTTTCATCAACTCCAGCAAAAATATTTTCTTTTGTATTATTTATTCTTTGCTGTCTAGTAATTAATGGTGTGTGGTATGACAAATATGAAAGAACATCAAATAAATCACAATCTTCTCCATTAACTACTTTTCGAATATTATCTAATTGTTCTAAATCAATTCCTAAATCAAAAAGTCTTTGTAAAAATTCTTTTCTTGTTATTGGATTAGACCAAATTATTCTTAATTCATCTTCATTCTTGAAGAAGTCTGGTAATACGCCATATATTTTAGTAATAAATTCTTCAGAAGAAATAGGTTTTCCATCTGCTCCCCAAAATGAAGTAGAAATCATGTGTTGAATTTCTCTTTCTTTTCCATCTCTTAATTTTATTTTTATTTTTTTCTTTGCATCACATTCACATGGGTCTTTCTTGCATACAGGACAAATTCTAGGTGGTTTTTCACACTCGCAAGGTCTTTTATTGCATACAGAACATACTTTTGGAGGCTGTTTTTCACACTCACAGGGATCTTTTCCACAATTTGAACAAATCTCTACTACTGGATCACCATCCCATTCTGGATCAGCAAAATGGTGATAAGCGTCAACAAAATCATAAACAGTAAAATATTCTTTACCATCAAAAAGTCTAGTTCCTCTCCCAATAATCTGTTTAAATTCAATCATTGAATTTACAGGTCTCATCAAAACAATATTTCGTATATTACGAGCATCTACTCCAGTAGAAAGTTTTTGAGAAGTAGTTAAAATCGTTGGAATTGTTTTTTCATTGTCTTGAAACTCTCTCAAATATTGTTCACCACGAAATCCATCATTCGCAGTTACACGAACACAATAATTTGGATCCTTACTGTCTTTCATTTGATTTATTAAATCACGGACAGCTAAAGCATGATCTTGAGTAGCGCAAAATATAATTGTCTTTTCATTTTGATTAATTTCATTTAAAACTATACGAACTCTTTTAGATTCACGTTCTTTTATTTCTATAACTCGATTAAAATCAGACTCTTCGTAAATTTTTCCTTCTTCTACTTCTCCTTCAATAATCTGATCATCAGAAGTATAAACATAATCATCTAAAGTAGTTTTTATTCGCTTAACTTTAAATGGTGTCAAAAATCCATCATTCACTCCTTCTTTAAGAGAATAAATATAAACTGGCTCACCAAAATATTTATAAGTATCAGTGTTGTCTTGTCTTTTTGGAGTAGCGGTTAATCCTAATTGAACTGCGGGAGAAAAATATTCTAAAATTCCCCGCCAATTACTTTCATCATTTGCACCACCACGATGACATTCATCAATAATGATAAAATCAAAAAAATCTTTTGGGTAATCTCCAAAATATGGTGTATCATTCGCCCCACTCATGAAAGTTTGAAAAATTGTAAAATAAATACTATTACTCATCGGCACTCCACCTTTCTTGCGAATATCTAAAGGATTGATACGAACTAATGCATCTTTATCAAAAGCAGAAAAAGCATTATATGCTTGATCAGCTAAAATATTTCTATCAGCTAAAAATAATATTCTTGGACGTCGTTCACCATCACCTTTTAAAGTCCATCTAGTTTGAAAAAGTTTCCAAGCAATTTGAAAAGCGACAGCGGTTTTTCCAGTTCCAGTAGCCATTGTTAAAAGTATTTTCTTTTTATCTTCTGCAATAGCATTTAAAACATTACTAATAGCTATTTGTTGATAATAACGCTTGCCATATTCGCCTTCGTTGGCAATATTATCAAATTTTTCTTTCCATTCATTTTGATCAGAAAAAGTTTTATTCCAAAGTTCTTCAGGTGTTGGAAATTTTTCAATTTCTTTCTCTTCTCCTGTTTTCATTGAAATCTCATAAATTCCTTTTCCGTTTGTTGAATATGTGTAATCAATATGCAACTTTTCTGCATAAGTTTTAGCTTGAGCTACTCCTTCAGTCATTGGTAAATTTTCTGCTTTAGCTTCTACAACTCCAATCTTTCTATTTTTATATATTAAAACATAATCAGCAATTTCAGGTTTACTTCTCGTTCCACCAGTTAAAATTTTTCCATCTGTAATACGAAATTCTCGAAGAATTTTTGAGCCTTCCACTTCACCCCAGCCACTCGCTTTAAGTTTTGGGTCAATGTATTCTGCTCGTGTTTCTGATTCGTTCATAAAGTTTATCTTATTTTAAATGGTCGCTTATTAACCTCTTTAAGAATTTTAAGTGTTGCTTGTACTGAAAGATTATCACTAGATAATAAAATCAAGCGATCATTAAGAATATCAAGCAGTGGACTTAAAAATTCATCAGCCCATGAAGGTGACAACGTTAATACCTCAGAAAAATCTATTTCAAGTTCTTCATCTTTAGAAAGCTCACGCAGTGTTGACTGAAATGCCTTAAGAGCCTCACTCCCTAATTCCCGTGATATTAATGTTTTGCCAAATTTTCCTAGTTGTAATTTCATATTTTTTATTTATTAAAATTTTAAAATTCTATTTTTGCTAAACAACCTCTCACTATATGCTGACCACGCATAACATGAAATGCTTTGTCCGAACCTTTCATTCTTACTTCAGCATCACCAGTTGTGTAAAATAAATCAATTGGATTTTCTGTAATTACTTCACGAACAAGCTTTAGACCATTTCCGCGTTTCTCTGGAGCCCTGCCAGAAATAAATTCAGTAAATGCCACTCTGACTGCTTCTACATGACTAGAAAGTCCTGGTCTGACTTTCCGTAATGTTTCTAAAATACCTAATCCTCGATCAGCTAGTACGATAATTCTTTTTTCTAAATCATAACCAAAAAAAATTCCCACTGTATCTGGCCATTTTCCTATATTATGAGCAAATGAATTATCACCGATTTCTCCAGCAAGAAGAACAATCAAAGAATATAACTTTTCAAACCCTGGTTTCTGCATTAATGCATATTCCATTTTTGTTAGTCTAGCATTAAAAATTGAACTTGTAGGACAAAAAAATGTTCCTGGAAATTCGACTCCTGTTTTAATCCACTCAGAAGCAAAACTCATTAAATCACTGGTAAATATTTCTAAATCTTTTTCACGATAATATCGATGAGTTCCACCATCTTTTTTAATAGCAACCAATTTACCATTTTCGTCCCAACGACGAAGAGTATTCAAAGAAACCCCAAGATATTCAGCGGCTTGACCAATTGTTAATAATTTTTCTTCCATATTTTAATACTATCATACTATCTAAATCTACACAACTAGCCACTAAATCTACCCAAAAATACATCAATCTACTCATTCACTGTTCATAACTACTCTACATAGATACAAAATACCCTAGTTTGTATATATTAGGTCAACACTTGTATACAAACTGTTTTACTTTTGTATTACCTATATATGCCTTAGTGTGGAGTCTCTATTCCTATAACTCCCCTACAAAAGCCTTTTTTAAAACCGACTTCTTTAAGTCTTCTAAATCTGCTAGCTTTTGTTTGTAAATAACTTCTAGTTTTTTAGTTTGATTTGAAAGCTCATCAAGTTTTTTGACAATAGCTTTTTGTTCAGAAAATGACATTAATGGAATTATTATATCTTTTATTAAACCAAAACTTATCGCTGGCATTGCTGTTCCACCCATACTTGCTTTAATTGAATTTTGAAAAACAGGAGACATTAAAAAAATATATAAATATTCATTAGATATTTCTTTGTTATTTTTTGGTATCACCCTAAATAGATTATTAGCCAATACTCCGTTCAATCCCTTACATACAAAACCAGTTGATGCCCCGTATCTAACTAATGAAATATCATTTGAGTTAATTATATATTTTTCACCTGGGTTATCTATATAACGAGGTAATTCATCACCTTGCGTAAAATCTATTATTCTTAAAAATCTTATTTGGTTTTCTTTTTTTATTTCACTTTGAAGTTTTGCGTCAACCTGAATACCCTGTACAAAATCACAAACATCTCCTAATTTCTTTTCTTCTAAATCTTTTCCTGGGTTCGTAAAAATATCCTGTAAATACGATTCAAAAAGTGCCTTAGAATTTTGTAGATTCTTTTCAGTATTTTCTTTGGCTTTTTTAATTTTTTCAAACATTTCATCTAGAGTTTTTATTATATGTTTTTGCTCTAAAATAGGTGGAACAAGTAATGGACAATTTAAAATATCATCTTTTCTAAGATTTGTTTGATTCTCTCCATTATCAAAACTCAATAAATATTTATGTCTGTTGAGTTGAAGATATAGAAATCTTGTCTCAAATACTTTAGAACGAATGGCACAAATTCGCTGATTTAAGGTGTATGTATTCTCTTTATCTATAATAAAACACTTAGCTAAGGTTTTTCCACTTGGAACATCACTCATTACCATTACAATATCACCTTTAATTAACGGGAAAAGTGCTTTTTTTGTTTTTTTATATTTTTCACCATCAGAAGATATAAACTTTGAATTTACTACGATATAATTGCCGTTTGCATCAATAACTTTCTCATGTGCTTTTCCATTATAAAAATCACAAACTTCTCCAAATTTTTTTGTCTGCCATTTAGTTTTCATAATACAAATTTAAAATGATTCTCATTATAAGTAAGATCATCCTCATAAAAAACTTTTTCGTAATTTGGTGATATATACATTTTGTCTTTTTTCATCAATTCTAAAGCTTTTTGTATAACAAATAGACCAATTCCTTTACCTGGTATATTTTTTGCATGTTGCCCTCGCACTCCATCCATGGATAAATCTGCAAGCTCGTGCCTTTCCATTCTTAAACTTATCATAGAAATATCAAGGCTTTTTAGATCATTTGAGTAATTAAACCTTATCTCACTATTCGGTTTAGTATATTTTGTTGCATTAGAAAAAAAATTATACATAATGAGACTAAACATATTTTTATCAACCTTAGTTTCACATTCATCTCCAAAAAAGAATTTTATGTTAATCATGTTTTTTTCAAATTCTTCTAAAAATGGAGTGCATTGATTTAAAATTGCTCTTTTCAAACTAACTACCATTGGTTTTATTTCATATTCTTCACCTGAATTAATTATTTCAACACCAAGAAGATGTGCCCTCATATCTATAATTCTCTTTTGTATATAACAGATTAGATCAGCTGCAGATTCTTTATCATCATTTATAATTTTTGATATCTTTTCTACTGAATCAGTATATGTTTCCCCGAAAAACTCTTTATTATCAGCAAAGTTATCTAACTGTTGTCTAATTTGTGCTTGAATTGTGTTTAATATATGTGCATATGCGTTAATCTCTTTTTTGTATTGTTTATATACACCAAGAGCAATAACTCTATACAGAGTAATAGTTTTCTTAAGAAGTTTTGAGCTTTTTAATAAATCATACTCATCTTCAATGATTACCCACAGACTAACATTTTCTATAATTTCGTGAATACCCTTCAACCCCTTTCCATTTTTATTTTCAGAAAAATTTTTATTGTTTTCAAACTTATTCCTTCCAGAAAAATCTTGCATATTACCTGCAATAATTTTTCCATTATTATCTTTTACTTCAAAAAAAATCATTTTAACTTTTTTAGGGCTTCACGTATTTGTTCTGTAAAATCTGTTACATCTGAATCTTTTCTCATTCTTGCATCTGCCATATTAAACATGGAACTCATTATTGTGTCTGTAGGTATATTAGGTTGAGCTGTATAAAAAACAACATATTTAGAAGATTTATATTTTATTTTTAATTCCTTAACCAAACCAGCACCTTGATGTTGGGGGGACACAAATTTTCCAACTCCATCAAAATCGACAAAAATTATCTGAGCATTTTTAACTTCCGCATCATCCACATCTTTAACATCTCTAACCTTTTTAACTTTAAAGTGGGCTTTCTTTAAACTTTCCACAACTGGCATATCTAGGTCATCAATGAATAAAATATTTACACTATCTTTTGTGTATTTTTTCCTAAACCAATTTATTGGATTTAGAAAATCAAGAGAACCATTTTCAAACTTATTCTCCACCTTAATTAAATTTAAATCAGCCATAAAAATTATATTTTAGACTTTATTGTTAATAATATTTTTTCACTTTCTTTATCCAACTTATCCATCTCTTCTAAAATATCCTTAGGCTCTCTTAGGACAACTTCTCCTCCCTTACTTGGATTCTTAACAGACAAATCAAAAGTTTCTTTATTTACGTCTTTAATATCTATACTCCAAGAGTTATCGCTATCGGCTTTAGTCTTTTGAAGTTTAACGAATTCAGCTAAATCTTTTTCATTTAAAGGATTACCTTTACCAAGATTACGCTCAAGATTAAGTTGATAGAACCAAACTTTTTTAGTTGGAGCCCCCTTCTCAAAGAATAGAACTACAGTTTTAACTCCTGCCCCCTGAAACGCTCCACCGGGCAAATCTAATACTGTATGAAGATTACAATTCTCTAATAAAAGCTTCCTTAAAGAAACAGACGCATTATCAGTGTTAGAAAGAAAAGTGTTTTTAATGATTATTCCTGCTCTACCTCCAGCTTTTAGGATTTTAATAAAATGTTGTAAAAATAGATTATCAGACGAAGTTGATTTGATTGGAAAATTTTGCTGAATTTCGCGTCCAAGCTTTGCTCCAAATGGAGGATTAGCTAAAATTATATTATATCTATCTTTCTCTTGAATATCATTAATATTTTCTGAGAGAGTATCCATGTGTCTTATATTTGGTGCTTCAATACCATGCAATATCATATTCATAATACCAATAATATATGCTAGAGATTTTATCTCTTTTCCATAAAAAGTTTTATTTTGAAGTGTCTGCATCTGACTTGGCGAAAGCTTAGATTGATTCTCTGTAAGATAGTTATAAGCTTCAACTAGAAACCCAGCAGAACCACAAGCTCCGTCATAGATAGTATCTCCGATTTTAGGACCGACTACTTTAACAATAGTTTTAATAAGAGGTCGTGGTGTATAGTACTCCCCACCATTTCTACCAGCGTTTCCCATATTTTTTATTTTAGCTTCATATAAGTGAGAAAGTTCATGTTTTTCTTCATGTAAACGAAAATGCATACCATCAACAATATTTAAAATCTCTCGTAATTTATAACCACTGGAAATTTTATTTTTTAGCTCATGAAAAATTTCACCAATTTTATATTCAATTGAATTTGGTTCTTCGGATCTAAATTTTTTAAGATATGAAAAAAGTTTATTATTTACAAAATTATTTAAATCATCACCACTTAATATTTTATTATGATCTAATTTATCATCTTTAGTTTTTGGACAAGCCCAAGTATCCCAACGATATTCAGGAGATAGAATATAATTATATTTTTTACCAGCAAGAGCAAATTCTGTTTTTTTAGTTTCCTCTAAATCATCAAGGTATTTTAAAAATAAAATCCAAGAAGTCTGTTCAATATAATCAAGCTCAGTGCCACAACCAGAATCTGTGTGTAGAATATTATCTATATTTTTAAATGATTGTTCAAACATAAATTAATGCAGTGATTATAACATTTTTAACCTTTATTTTCCACCCACCAACACCATAAATTCCCCCATTTCCTATCTTCCCCATGCATGATATTATTAAAACATTATAAACTTATAAAAACAACTTATAATCCTTATGTCAAAAAAAATAATAATTTCAATTTTAATAACACTTGCAGTTGCAACAGCCCTTTATTTTTTAGTTTTTAATTCAGCTTCCAAAACACAAAAACCACTTACAGCAACTGTACCAACTATTTTATGGGAAGATACTCATTATGTGTCAGTAGTTTTTGAGATAAAAAATCCCAACAGAAACTGGGCGTCGGATAATTTTACTTACAAAATAAATTTTTATGATGATAAAGATAATGTAGTAATATCAAATCAAGAATCATTCTTTATTTATGCTAATGAAACAGAAACTATCGTAAAAACTAGAATTGATAGTAAACAAAATATGCTCGCCCGAGCAGAAATTGCAATTGGCGATACTAATTGGATTTTGGCAAAAGATTTTAAAGAACCAAATATTAAAATAGTAAATACAGAAGTTGCTAAACAAGACAAATCTTACGAAGTAAGATTCAAAATATCAAATCCAAATAGTTTTGACATATCTGAAGTTCACGCCAATGCAGTTCTATATAGTAAAGAAGGAAAACCAATTGCTCTTGCAAATACTTCTATTGTTCCACCAGCCAGCAAGCCATTTGAGTCTAAAAAAACTCGAGGACTTTTTGTTTTTGCAAAAGTAAATCCCGCAACGGAACAATATATTGATATATCTGCTATAAGTTCTATATTTACGCAAAGAAATAGAAAACCCTTAGATCAAAAGACTTATATAATTCTAAGCCCAAACTTGACAGGAGCGTATTTACATGATACAATAAGCTTCGAGTAAATTGTAGATAATTGTAAATAAAATAAATTTCATAATACTAACCTAAAATTCAGAAATCATGGCAAACAATCAGAATCAGAAAATTCGTGAACATTACGATGTTATCACGAACGGAGCTGACCGTATCAGCCGTATGAAAAAAGCAGGCAGGGAAATCTTGCAGGCTGAAAAAAACAACATGATGAATTTAATCAAAAATGCGGGGAGCTTGTTTATGGTCGTCCTAAACCGCATTCAGGGCAACGTGATCAACGATATTCTGGAAATGGATATTCTGCTGGTCGTAAAAGACTATGCAGAAAAAACCTTTCACCAGAATTTCTACAGCGTCATTATGATCGTTAATGTCCTTCGCCCCATAGTCAGGAAATTATCTCCTGTAGAAATAATGGAGCTTAAGACAATTCCGGTAAACGGAAAGAAACTTGTGATCATCAACAAAGAAAACTGCCTCAAAATGGCAGATCTCGCTGAAGAGAATTTCGAAATAACACTCAGCGAGAGAAATGCTCTCAAAAACTTTCTGGCCGACAAGAAATGGTTCAAAGAGCCTGTAAAGGAAAAAGTTGAGCCCGAAGTGATCCTCGTTGCCGAAGCCGAAGTGGTGAAAACACCAGCTACTGACGAAAAGGAAATTAAGTCGGAAGTGCCGGTCGTCCTGCCAGCTGGGAAGAAAAAAGCCGCTGCTGCCAAAAAAGTACCTGCTAAGAAAGTAGTCGCCAAGAAAAAAGTGGCCAAAAAGCCGGCCGCTGAAAAGGCAAAGGCCCGTAAAGTCCCCAACGGAAAGGGGGCAGAAGCAAAGAAATAGGAAAAAGTTACACAAGATCGGTATCTCGAAAGGTACCGATCTTTTTTATTATTATTTTTATAATTTTTTATTTTTTTGCTGAAACTAAAACAGTAAATTCCCCTCTTACTTTTTCAGAATTTTTTGTTAAATAATCCAAAAGCTCTTCTGCCGAGCCCGTTTTGAATTCTTCATAAATTTTTGTTAGCTCTCTAGCAATGCAAACTTTTTTTTCTGGACAGAATTTATTCAAAGATTCTAAAGTCTTCAAAATTCTATGTGGTGACTCATAAAAAACTACAGTTCTGTCTGAGCTAGATATTTCTTTAAATAAAGTCTCTCTGCCTTTTTTATGTGGCAAAAATCCAAGAAAAGTAAATTCGTGAGTCGGAAATCCAGCGCCAGACAATGCAGTAATTACAGCAGATGCGCCAGGAATTGGAATAACTTGAATCCCTTCCTTTTGGGGAGGGTTTAGGGAGGGGCTATCTTTTATTTTCGCAATAAGCATTGCACCCGGATCAGAAATAGTCGGCGTGCCAGCATCAGAAACAAGAGCTAAATCTTTTCCTTCTTTTAATAATTCAAAAATCTTATCTGTCTTTGCTAATTTGCTCTGCGCGTGATAGCTCATGGTTGGCTTTTTGATTTCATATTTATTTAAAAGATTTTGCGTTGTTCTTGTATCTTCACACAAAATTAAATCAACTTCTTTCAAAATTCTGACAGCGCGAAAAGTCATATCTTCTAAATTCCCTATTGGTGTTGCAACAATATAAAACTTACTCATTCAGCTAGTATAACAAAATATAAGTAAAAATAAAAAGCTGTATTGCTACAGCTTTATTGCGAATCGTCGCTATTTTCTTCTAATTTTGATAGCAACACAGGGAGACTTTCTTCAGATTTCCTAACGAACTCCTTTTCGTCAATTTCATCTTCAGAATAATTTAAATCTCTTTGCGAAGCTACTTCGTTTAGAGTTTTATCATTCAAAACATCTGCGTGTTTTTCACGCAAGTATTTTAATTCTTCCATTTCTCCTGTTCCGACCATGGCTGAAATATTTAAATTAATATTTGATTTACTATTTGTTTTTATTATAACATAAAATTTTTTAAAATAACTAAATTGACTAATTTATTTTAAGATGTTATTGTAAGTTTAAATCATTCTTTTAAAAATCACATAAAAAATATATTAATATGGAAAAAATTAAAGTACTAATTACAGAAGATAATCCAAAAATGGCTTATCTAATTGAAAAATTGTTGGGAAAAACTTTCTATAATCCCAACCAAGAAATGAGAATCGTCTGTGAGTTCACGAGAACTTCGTCTGTATCAGATACCCGAATCCGAATCGAGCATGAGGAATTTGATTTGATTTATTTGGACGGCACTCTCAAGAACAACATGTCAACGTTACCTCTAATTCCGAAAATATACAAAAACAATCTAGGGGCAACTGTATTTATACTCTCTGCCAACCCTAACTTTCTAATAAAAGCAACGAACTGTTTTGATCCTACAATGTGTTTCATGAAGCATGTAGAAAATTTTGAACAGATTATCTCTGCTAAAGATCTGGAGACAATCAGATTAAAAATTGTAGAAAAGAATTCCTAAAAAACACAGTCATGAGAAAAATCAAAGTATTGCTTGTAGAAGAGAATTATAAAATATCTTCTGCAGTTAAGATGTTATTAGAAAAAATTTTTCTTGAAATAGAAATTGAGTGTGAATTCATTCAAGCCTATGTTTTTGCAGACGCAAGAAGAAGGATCGAGTACGAAGCTTTTGATCTTATCTATCTGGATGGATGCTCTGAACATGGCAAAACAGCCATGTTGTTAATTTGGAAAATCAAGAAATTTAACCAAGACGCAACGGTTTTCTTGCTTTCGACAAATGGTTTCTTTCTTATGAAAGCAAAAAGAAACATGGACGATCCGGAAATGTGTTTTTTAAAACACACCAAAAATCTTGACCAGATTATTTCTGAAACTAATTTAGAAACAATCAAAAGCAAATTTTTGCTAAAAAATAATTCTTAAAACCAAA
The DNA here is from genome assembly GCA_043818335.1 of Patescibacteria group bacterium. Classification (GTDB taxonomy): domain Bacteria; phylum Patescibacteriota; class Minisyncoccia; order Phycocordibacterales; family UBA9973; genus UBA9973. The sequence continues at coordinate 11,267 of JBDRFV010000004.1, read as the reverse complement.
AACCAACTTTATTATGACAAAAGAAATAAGAAGTATTTTGGAATGGTTTTATTCCATAGGAGGAGGCATCTGGGTTTTAGTTAGTTGTCTCTCAATATTGATTTTTTGGGAAGTCAAAAGATTTTTCCTCTTCTGCTTCAATAAAAAGAAGTATAAGGAAGAAACTTTTTTTATTTTCTTTTTAAGATAAGACAAAGCTGTTCTGGGCAACCAGAATGGCTTTTTTGTTTATAAATTCAAATGTAATATATTGACAAGATTTACGTCATAATGTGTAGAGTAGTAAATAAATAACTAAATATAAATTAAAAAACACAATTATGAAAAAGTTGGTAATTTTTTTTGAGGTAATAATAGTAATAATATTACTATTTACCGCAGTGAGTTGTGAAAAAAACTCAGAAAAACATGTCTTCAAAGCAGTTTATCGCGAAAAATCTTATTTGAGCGATTTCATCACTAACTTTAATGACCCAAAAGAAAGTTGGATTCCTCTTTCATTTCAATATACTACAAATAATCCTTGGGAATATGTTTTTTGGTATGATACAAATGGAACTGTTCAGGAAAATGACTATCCTGAATTAAAAGAAATGCTGAAAGCAAAAAGTACTTACTGGGACCTTCATAAATATGAAGTTGATCCAGCATCTCTTCAGGTTATTGGTCATAAAATAAGAGACAGCTCAAGTAATATTTTACGCTACTGGATTCTTTCAAAAAAATGGTGGCGAGAATGTACAACATTAAGTTCTTTTTATCCTTATTCTTTATCTAAATTTAATAACGATGAAAAAATTGAGCAAAAGAGACTAGAGATCCTCCAAGAAACCCTAAATAAACACGGCAATGGTAATTTAGAAAATTTTGACACTTGTTATGTTATTTATTTAGGTATAGAAAAAGACTGGATGTAAAAATTATTTTTTTATATGCTAAATCAGCCTAATATAATAAATTTAACTTTTTCAAACTTTTAATTTATTATAGAAAATGAATCTCCATAAAATGTAGAAAAGTGCCGAAGTAGTTTTGGGTAGGCAAACTTAGGTAACTATCTGCAAGTTTCAAACCTCATCGATGACGCGGGTCGTCTGGTGAGGTTTTTTTATTTCCTACTATAATTCCCCATTAATTCAGTCTGTGCGAGAATGTGATCTTGCATCGCACTTACTAATTTAGCAGAGCCAGAACTTTCTGGAATATTTAAAATAATATCTAAAGCAAAAAGTTTAAAAAAATATCTATGGGAACCATTTGGCGGACATGGCGCGCCAAATTTATTTGTCGGCCAGCTATTTTTCCCAACAACAGCGCCGTTAGGTGTGCTATTTTCTGGAATGCCAGATATTTTTGGATCAATATTCCAAATAACCCAATGATCCCAAGTGCCACTTGGCGCGTCTGGATCGTCAACAATCAAAGCTAAACTTTTTGCATTTTCTGGCACATCTTTAATTAATAAATCTGGATTAATTCCTAAACCGTCGCAAGTAAACTTGCTTGGAATTTCTTCTGTATTTCTAAACTGAGAGCTTGTTATAATCATATTTAAATTCTAGTAAAAAATTATTCTTCCCTCGGCCATTGGCCTATGGGCTAGGCTTTTTCTATATCAGCCAGAATAATTACGTTACTATTTTTTCTAACTTCTAGCACACCAGACAAAACTTTAAATTTTTTAGACTCGTTTCCTTTTTTAACTATTATTTCTCCTTTTTGCAAAGCTGAAACTAACTGCATATGTTCTGGCAAAACTTCTATCAATCCAGTTTGCGTAGGTACAAAAACCGCATCAGCTTCATCCTGATATGCTATTTTATCTTTTGCAATTATAGCTAATTTAATCTTATGCATTTAATTTAATTTAACTATTTTTTGTTTCCTCAGCTTCAGCCAAAACTTCTTCAATACTTCCTTTCATATAAAAAGCCTGTTCTGGAATATTGTCGTATTTTCCATCTAAAATTTCTTCGAAACTTTTAATAGTGTCTTCTAAAGAAACATATTTTCCTGATCGGCCAGTAAACTGTTCAGCAACGAAAAATGGTTGTGATAAAAATTTCTGAATTCTTCTTGCACGAGAAACTGCTAATTTGTCGTCATCTGTTAATTCGTCCATTCCAAGAATAGCAATAATGTCTTGCAAGTCTTTATATCTCTGCAAAATTTTCTGAATATTTCTTGCTACATTGTAATGCCTTTCGCCGATAATATTTGGATCTAAAATAGTTGAAGTAGAATCAAGCGGATCAACAGCTGGATAAATTCCAAGCTCAGAAAGTGGTCGAGACAAAACAACAGTTGAGTCTAAGTGAGAAAAAGTAGTTGCCGGTGCTGGGTCAGTTAAGTCGTCAGCTGGCACGTAAATTGCTTGCACAGAAGTAATAGAACCTTTGTCAGTACTTGTAATTCTTTCTTGTAAATTTCCCATTTCTGATGCAAGAGTTGGCTGATAACCCACAGCTGACGGCATTCTACCAAGCAAAGCAGAAACTTCTGATCCAGCCTGAGTAAATCTGAAAATATTATCCATGAACAAAAGTAAATCTTTTCCTTCAACATCACGAAAATGTTCAGCCATTGTTAAAGCAGAAAGCGCAACACGAGCACGAGCACCTGGTGGTTCATTCATTTGTCCGAACACAAGCATTGTTTTATCAAGAACTTTTGATTCTTCCATTTCTCTATACAAATCATTTCCTTCACGAGTTCTTTCTCCAACTCCAGCGAACACAGAATATCCACCATGCTCAGATGCAATGTTTCTGATCAATTCTTGAATCACAACTGTCTTTCCAACTCCAGCTCCTCCGAACAATCCAACTTTTCCTCCTTTCAAGAACGGACACATCAAATCAACAACTTTTATACCAGTTTCAAGTACTTCAGTCTTTGGAGACTGTTGAGCAAAAGTAGGCGCTTTTCGGTGAATAGGAAGCCGTTTTGAAGCTTTAGGAGCTGGTTTTTCATCGATTGGGTTACCAACAACGTCAAACATTCTTCCTAAAGTTTCCATTCCAACTGGAACTGTAATATATTCGCCAGTGTCTAAAACTTCATCGCCTCTAGACAATCCATCAGTAGAAGTCATAGCAATCGTTCGAACTTCGTTCAAACCTAAATGCCCTGCAACTTCTAACACCAAATCAGTCTTGCCTTCGCGTTTTACTGTTAATGCATTCAAAAGTGCTGGTAATTCTTTTTCAAATCTTACGTCTACGACCGCTCCAATAATTTGTGATATTTTTCCTGTGTTCATTTTGTTTTTTTAATAATTTTAATAATAATAATTTTTTAATAATTTTACTTTTTTAAAGTATCTCTATATATTAAACACTTAATGTATTCCTTCCCTCTTACCATTAATCCCATTACTTCATATTTCAAACTTTTTAATCTTATAATTTCATCAGAAACAATTTTTTCATTACTTTTATCTTGAAAACTCATTCCCAACATCCATCCTTCTTTTTTTAATTTTTCACTTAAAATAAGCTGATTATCTTCATATAACATAATGCCTTCATTTGAAAATTTTAACTTTTTTAATTCAGATTGTTGTTCAAGATTTTCCATAATTTCTAATTCGTATTTAAAGCTTCCGCTCCGGCGACTATTTCGAAAAGCTCTTTTGTAATTCCATCTTGTCTTGCATGATTATAAGAAAGTGTAAGTTCATCTAAAATCGTACTTGCGCTGTCTCCTGCATTTTTCATAGCAAACATTCTTGCTGAGTGCTCTGAAGCATATGCTTCAGCTAAAGTCTGATACACAACAATATCTACTAAACCAGGCAAGATACTTTCTAATATAATATTCAAATCTGGTTCAAACTGATAATCAACTAAACTTTTTTCGTCTATTACAACTCCTTCGTTTTCTGAAATATCTTCCACTACGTTTTTTACTGTTTCTACACTTAATGGAAATAATTCTCGCAAAACTGGTTTGTAAGTAGTTGATTTCAAAAATTCTGTATATAAAATTTTTACACTTGCATATTCTCCTTTTTTAAATTCTTCTGCAACTAAATCGCTCAACTCTTTTGTCTGATTAATATCTGAATGTTCAGAAAAAGTTATAAAACTAGCAAACATTGGAATATTTAATTTTTTACAAATTTTTTCGCCGTATTTTCCAATAGTTACTGCTTTAAATTCCCTATTTTTATTTTCTTCTTTTTTAATATATAAATTTAACGCTTTAAATAAATTCGTATGATAACCACCACACAAGCCCTTATTACTTGTAACAATAATTAAAAGTTCTTTATTTTCTGCTTTTGCTGGAGTAATCATCAAAGGATGCTCGGTATTTTTATCTCTAGACAAATTCACCAAAAGCTCTAAAGCATAATGCGAATAAGAACGAGAAGATAAAGCTTTATCAACTGCGCGACGCATTTTTGAAACAGAAACCATCTCCATTGTTTTGGTGATTTTCTTGATGTTGCTTACTGATTTAATCTTAAGTTTTATTTCTTTCGTTTTCATTTATTTTTTGTTTTACCTGCCCCGTAGCGAACTTGTTCTGCTTCTGGGGTTGCTTTTTGTGCTAATAGCATAAAATTATAAAATTATTTTAACATCTTTTTCTTTTTAATATTCAAAAAATTCTTCTGGGTTGCGATTTTTTTACCAGAACGGTTTTCTATTTCTTTGCGAGTTTTACCAACAATTTCCCCACCTTCTTTCGCGTCGCCATGTAATTTTCTGAAACCTTTTGAATCACGATCAATGGAAAGTTTTGTTGTTGTAGCTTCAGCAAGCATGGTTAAAATCAATTCAATATCTCCCATATGATCTCTTAAATTATGTTGCATCGCAAGATTTTTATGTTTTTTATAATCTTCCACTTTCATATCAAAAGTTCCTTGCATTATTTCATTTGTCAAAATCGCGTACTCAATTTTATTTTTTATGCCTCGCTTGTCCCATTCGTCAGTCAAAGTATTTCGCACAGCAATTCCTCGCATCCTTTTTCCAATCCATTCTTCTGAATAACCTTTCATTTCGTAAATTTTCTGCGCTCGTAACATTGCTCGTTCTGGATCTTCTATTTCTTCTAACCGTTCTTGTCCTACTTTTGCCAACCATATTTTAAAAGGTTCAGCTTTTGGCGATGGAATTGATTGGATAAGACGAAGCATTATTTGTGCATCAGCTATATCTGTTTCTCTATATTTACCGTCTTCCGCAATTAGTTTCAACCGTACGATTTTTTCGTACACTTCACTACCTTCCAATTTAAGCCTATTTTTAAGATCAGACCAGTATCTTTTTGGTATAGTACTTTCTGTTAAAACTTGAATTACATCGATCACAGAAAAAAACCATCTGCCGTCATGCCAAATTCGTCGGACTTTATTTCCTTCAAACAATGTAATATTCTTTTCCGCTTTTTGTGCTAATGCCATATTATTTTAATTTTTCTTTATCACTATCTGATAATTCATTCCCATAAATTTCAGGTGCCCGAGTAATTTCTTCATCTACTCTTTTTTGCTTCTCTTTTGTCCACCCTTCATCTTCTTCAGGAATATATAATTCTGCCATTGGGAAAAAACAAATTCCTCCATTTTTTGATTTAGCAAAAGTAAGTTTATATCCTAAATGTCTTGCACCCAGTTCATCTGCTTTGTTTCCATGAGCATTTTCATGTGCAAGAGTATCTTCAATAACCTCTTTTGATAATTTCATAACTTCTAATGCATATCTTAATTCTGGGAGTGTTTGCATTGTGAGTGTAGATTTTTCTATCTTTTTTTTCCAAGTTAAAGCAATATCTAATCTTCTTTCGCTCAAACTATCAGCTTTTGTAGAATACTCTTCTAAAATTTTTGTAAGATTGTTTCTTTCTTCTTCTCCCATACAATTATTTTTTAAATACTCTACCTGCCTTTCAATTTCGAGTTTTCGTATTTCCCAATTATTCAATTTTTCAAAAGTATTTTTCATGGTTTACTAATTCCCCAAAAATTCTTTAATTACATCTTTTAATTCTGCTTCAATTTTTTCATCCCAATCTTTTTCTATATTAGTAAGTAAAGCTTTTTTACTTCTTTCTAAATGCGCGTAGAAATTTTCTTCCCAAGCTTTTATTTCTGTAAGTTCTAATTCATCTAAATATCCTTCGTTCACTGCATAAATAGCACAAACTTGTTTTGCAACAGCTATTGGTGAATATTGATTTTGTTTTAATAATTCTGTAACTTTTTGTCCTCTGTTAATTGCTTTTTTAGTTTCAACATCAAGATCTGATCCAAATTGCGCAAAAGATTCTAATTCACGAAATTGCGCCATAGTAAGTTTCATTTTACCTGCAACTTTTTTCATTGATTTAATTTGAGCATTTGAACCCACACGAGAAACTGAAAGTCCTGCATTAATAGCTGGGCGAATACCTTTGTTAAATAATCCAGTTTCCAAGAAAATCTGTCCGTCAGTAATAGAAATAACATTTGTTGGAATATAAGCAGACAAGTCACCAGCCTGAGTTTCAATAATTGGCAAAGCAGTAATAGAACCGCCACCGTAGTTTTTATTTAATCTACATGCGCGTTCTAACAAACGAGAGTGAAGATAGAAAACGTCTCCAGGATAAGCTTCACGACCTGGTGGACGACGAAGAAGAAGTGAAATTTCACGATATGCAACTGCGTGTTTTGAAAGATCATCATAAACCATCAAAACATCTTTTCCTTTATCACAAAAATATTCGGCAAGCGCTGTGCCAGAATATGGTGCAAGATATGAGAAAGCTGGTCCATCAGAAGATCCAGCAGAAACAACAATAGTATAATCCATAGCGCCAGCTTCTTTTAATTTAGAAACCATACGAGCGATCTTGGATTGTTTTTGCGAAATAGCAACATAAATACAAATTAAATTCTGTCCTTTTTGATTTAAAATAGTATCAACTGCAATTGCAGTTTTTCCAGTTTGTCTATCACCGATTATTAACTCACGCTGACCACGGCCAATCGGAATCATGGCATCAATTGCTTTAATACCAGTTTGAACTGGAGTTTTCACCGGTTCACGAGTCATAACTCCTGGCGCAATTTTTTCAACAGGATAAATAGCATCTGCTTTTATTTCTCCTGCTTCGTCAATTGGCATACCAAGTGGATTTACCACACGACCAATAAACTTATCACCGACTGGAATTGAAAGAATTTTATTTGTTCTTTTTACTGTTTCTCCTTCTTTAATTTTTGTGAAATCTCCAAGAACAATTGCACCCACTGAATCTTCTTCAAGATTCAACGCAAGTCCGGTTGCTCCAGATTCGAAAGAAACCATTTCCGATGACTGACATTTTGTCAGACCAGAAATTTTTGCTATTCCGTCAGTAATAGAAAGAACAGTTCCGTATTCATAACTTTCTGCTCCTCCTTTGAAATCTGCTATTCGCTTTTTTAAATTTTCTATTGTTGCATTCGCGCTCATAATTTTATTTTTGTAATGTTATTAATAATTTTTAATTTTTAAATTCTTTTTTCTCTTCCTCTTTCTCAAACTCTTTATGTAATAAAATAATCAATTTACTTTTTTCTGGTTTATTTTCTAAATAACGTTCATTGTTAGATAATTCTGTTTCCATTGGCAACATCGAAAATTGAGTAGGTTTTTGTTCAACTATTTTTCCTCTTACTAATAAATTATGCCTATCTACTACAATAAGATCCCCATCTTTTATTTCAGATTCACTCATAGTTGGAAGAATAATCGGTTCTATCCCAAAATTTTTCTTAACTTCATCAGTTAAAACAGAAATAACTGTTGGAATAACTTCATCTCTATTTTTACCGTGAATATGATCATTTATATTTTCTGTAAGAATATAAACTTTTTTAATATTTTGATTTTTTTGTTTTGCTATTGAAAAAAGTTCCCCAATCAATTCTTGAGAAAAAGTACTTGCTAATATTTTTGCAATTTTTTCGTCAATAGAAATAAGTGGTGGTGCAAATCTTTCATCCTCAACTGGCTGACTTACTATTGTTATATTAAATTTTTCTTTCAATAGTTGAAATATTTTTTTAGTGTCAATTATATATTCATTTGTTGGGTGGTCTGGAAGTTCATTTAGTTCAAATTCTTTAGGAAAATCACTTATACTTACTTCCTCTTTATCCATATCCATTATTTTATAAGCACACGTTGAATCTAAAATAACTTTCTTATCTTTATATTGAATAATTGCATCAAGAATTTTTTTTACAGTAGGTTCCTCACCCTTTTCAAAAGCAGGTTTAATCTCAGGAAATAATTCCGCATATAAGTCATTATTGCGAAAAATAGGAACGGCTTCAAGTTCTGGTTTTTCTTCTTTATTTTCTTTATTTAAATTAGGTATTGAGTCTTCCATATAATTTTATAATTTATTTAATAATAACTTCTTCTAATTTTTTCAAACTATTTTTAATACTTGCATCATAAATAGTTCCTTTCCATTTTGCTCTAAATCCTGCTATTAACTCTTTTTTTATTTTTATAACTTCTGGTAAATCTTCAGCTTTCAGAAAAGTTTTAATATTCTTAGTAGTTTCGTTAGAAATCTCATGCGCTATTTCTATCTGAATTCCCTTTTTTTCTTTATCTAATTCGATCATTCTTTCTAAGTGATAAATTACTGAAGGAAGTTGCGCTGTTAAATTTCTTTTTTCAATAAAATCAAAAAATTTCGCATCAAGACTTTCTACCTTCTCTTCAGAAAGTTGAAATAAAGCTTGAGCTAATTGTTTTGATTTAATCATAATTTTTTATTTATTTGTGAAGCATTGCTTTAATAATATCTTCACCCTTTCCAGAAGCTATGTGGCTTTCCATAATTTTCTTTATTCCAGCAGAAACAAGTCCAGCCGCTTCAGCTCGAACAGCTTCGTCAGCACCTTTTTTTGCTTTTTCAGCATCAAGCTTTGCTTGTTTAATTATTTCTTCTTTTTCAAGATCAGCCTTAGATTTAGCTTCTTTTATTATTTCTTTTCCATCAGCTTGAGAACTTGCTAAAACTTTCTTAGCATCGTCTTTAGCACCTTTTATTATTTCTTCTCTTTTAATGTTTGCGTTTGCAACTTCTGATTCTGCTTTTTTTGCATTATCTAATCCAGTAGTAATTTCTTCTGTTCTGTTTTTTACTAATTTACTCAAAGGCTTAGCCGCAATAAAATAAAGTGCAGCAAAAACAAGCCCAAAATTAACAATTTGCGCAATCATTAATTTCCAATCTATATGAAATGTTGTAATTAATTCATCCATTCTTTTAAATTCTATTTAATTTCTTTTTAATTTTTTATTTTATTGAGAATGCAATAACCAAACCGTAAATTGCTACAGCTTCAGCGAAAGCGGAAATGATAAGCATAGGAACTAAAATTTTTCCTGTTGCTTCTGGATTTCTTCCGATTGACTCCATAGCTTTTGCTCCAATCAAACCAATACCCAAACCTGCTCCAATTGCAGAAAGGCCAATTGCCAATGATTTTGCTAAAGGTGCTAAGTTTACTACATTACTAACTATTTCTGTTTCCATATTTTTATTTTTATTTTTATCTTATTTATTATTTTTTGAAAATAAGATGTTATTTATAATTAAACTAATAATTTTTTCGACTAACTTAACTTATAATTTTATCCGCCTCTGGCGGAAATCTTAAACACTACCTAATATTTCTTTAACTTCTTCTTCCATATCCTGCTCAATTTCTTTTTCGTCATGTTCATCATGTTCTGAATGATCTTGTGAAGCTATCGTAAAGTAAACCGTTCCGAGCAAAGCAAAAATCAAAGCCTGAATTAAACCAACAAAAATTTCCAAAAATAAAAACGGTCCCGGTATAATAAATGCAAAAATCGCTCCCATTGAAGCCAAAAGCACTTCACCTGCAAATACGTTACCAAATAATCGAAAAGAAAGTGAAGCTATTTTTGCGAACTCTCCTAGAAGTTCTAGGAGCCCAACAAAGAAGTTAATAGGTGCAACAATCAATACAGTTGGATTTTTTCTTACTTTCGTGAAAATCTCACTAAGTCCTTTTAGATTAACATATTTATTGAAAGTTTTCCATAAACCAATAGTTAAAATTCCAAAAATATTTGACCCAATAACCATCATTATACTTAAAGCCAAAGTTGTGTTTATGTCAGCTGTTCCGGAACGCAAAAATGGCACAAAAGCAGAATGTCCACCTTCTTGAACTATTAAACCCATAGAACCCAGAATTGGAATAAGCCCGAGCCAATTATTTACTAAAATAAAAAGAAACAAAGAAAGAACCAAAGGAAAGATTTTTTTTGAAGTTTTTCTATCGTTAGTTACTTGATCAACCAAACCTAAAGCGCCTTCTAAAATAACTTCAAAAATATTTTGTAATTTACCTGGTATTTTTTTTAATTTTAATCTTATAAATAAAGCAAGAAAAAATATTACCAAAACAGCTAGCCAAGAAGTTAAAAGTGAATTCGTAACTGCAAAGTTTCCAATATGAAAAATAGGTTCTGCAAAAATAGTCACTTCGTGACTAACTTCTTGTGTTACTATTTGATTTTCATGTATTTCACTTTCTTCCATGTTATTTTTCTAAATCTTTTTTATATTTTTTTATCTCTCTATAAATTCCATAACAACTTATTAAAAAACCAGTCATTAGAAAAACAAAAAATAAACCCTGACTGCCAAATGACTTACTTACATATTTTCCTCCTAAAAGTCCTAAAATTAATGGAAATATTATCCAAGAAGTAGTCTTAGCATAAAAAATCAAAAAAGGCTTCATCCAACTTGTCCCGCCCTGGCGTGGAGACCTGTCTTTATTCACCTTATTTTCATTATTTTCTGTATTTTCTATGTTTCCCATTAGAATAAAATAAAAGTCATAAAATATGACTTTCTGTTATTATAAACGAAAAAAAATCTATATGCAAACTAGAATTATTTACTAGAATTAGTTCCAGAAAACTTATTTTTTATGCTCTCAAATGTTGTTATTTCCTTATCTTTATCAGTCATGAAAAAATACACCTGCACTACAAGTAAAACAAAAATAAAAATAATTATTATAATATTTTTTTTCATGGTGAGCGTGGATGGGATCGAACCATCGGCCTCTGTCTTATCAGGACAGCGTTCTACCACTGAACTACACGCTCAAACAAAATACATTCTTACCACTGCCTCGCCTATAGGCTACGGCCGAGGGAACTACACGCTCAAACAAAATACATTCTTACCACTGCCTCGCCTATAGGCTACGGCCGAGG
>JBDRFV010000003.1:0-14744 GCA_043818335.1 Patescibacteria group bacterium | reverse complement strand
TACCAGTTCCAGCAGCATTACCAAGAGTAAGTGTACCTGTTGTAAGTGCGCCACCGATAGCAATTGTTGATGTTGTGGAATTGTTGAACAAAGTGTTTGCTCCACCTGTGATACCACCGTTGATGACTACGTTACCAGTTCCAGCAGCATTACCAAGAGTAAGTGTACCTGTTGTAAGTGCGCCACCGATAGCAATTGTTGATGTTGTGGAAGCATTAAATAATGTATTTGCTCCACCTGTTACAGAACCACTAATTACAGTATTGCCAGTCCCAGCAGGATTACCAATAGTAATAACACCGGTAGTGTTAGTTGCACCTATATTAATTGTTTCAGCAGCTGCTCCACCAATATGTATAGTCTTAGCTGTTGCATCAGCCCCAATACTAATAGTGTTAGTTCCTGCAACTAATCCTAATGCACCAGCAGCAGTAATTGTAAGCGCGCCAGTTTCTGTAATTCCAGTTGCAACAAATGTTGTTGTTGCACTAGCAGAACCAGCACCCATAAAAAAACAAAAACTCAAAACCAAAATACCTAAACCAATTTTTTTTAACATAATTTTTTTATTTATAATATCAATAATAATTTTTTCTCAATTTAAAAATTGAGACTAATAATTTTTGATTATTTATTATGCATCTACAAATAATCAAACGACCAACATGTAAAATAATAATTACACGAATAGTTTAATTATACTATCTGTAATAAAAAAAAATAAAAAAAATGTGGATAACTCTTATTTTTTTATTTATACAAAAAATTTTAAAAATTAAAAACCCCGCCGATAGCGGGGTTAATAAAAATTTAACTTAATGTCCAATAGAATTTTAAATTAAATAAAAATTATTTCTGATTAATTAATGCCTCTCCAATTTTACTATCTGCCTTAATAGGCCCATAAAAGATAATCTGATCTTTATTTATATAAAGTTTTTCCGATGATACAATATTGTCCTTTAGGGGACTCAACTGAAAATTAGTTTTAGTTTCATCATTCATGTCCTTTACTGTGTTTAATATATAAGAATCCGTCATAATGATTCTATTTGACATAAGGCTAGATAACTTTCCTATATAAACTTCTCCTGTACTTAGATAAACCATATTGTATTGTTTGTCTTTTTTAAACTTAGGTAAAAAACCTGTTGATATAGCAACAATTACAAGAACCAATATTACTATTAAGATCACTAAAATTGTATTTTTATTTTTCATTATTCTGTTAAAAGTTACAAATAAAATTATTTTAATTTATTTACTTATCTGCAACTTATTTATTTATTAATTAATAATTTCTCCTGTCAGTTGACTTCTAACAGGACATTCAATGGTCATATTATAATTTAATTTTGAAAATAAGCAACTATTAAAATTATAAATCAGGCAACAAAAAAAACCACCCCGTCGGGTGGTTTTTTGTTTTACCCGTTCTTCATTTTTTACATGAAGAATTAGAGAATACTTTTTAAGCCTGCCAGCCTGTCCGCAATTGCTAAAGCATAGCTTTTGCAGGCGGGCAACGCTTAAAGCGTAGCTTTTGCGGGCTGGGTGTATTAACCAAGAGATTTAAACTTCAGCTAAAGTTGAGTTCCCAAAAACTTTTTCTTCAAGTTTAATGATGTGTGGATGATACTCAGCAACAATCGCTTCGATACCTTCTTTGTTTTCTTTTATATCTTTTCCTAATTTATCAAAATTTTCACGAGTTTCAGTTTTAAAAGATTTTAAACCTGAATCAATTTGATCAAATCGAGTATCAACTTTAGAAAAACCATTAGCCATTGAAACAGCTAATTTATCAACAACACCCACTAAAGAATCTATCTTATTATCTAAACTTTCTAATGTTACATTTTTTTCCTCTTTTTCCATACCTCAAGTATATCAAACAATAATTTCTTTGCAAATCAAATGATTTCACCCTCTCCTTGATAAGGAGAGGGTTGGGGTGAGGTGAATTAATTAAGAACCTCCTCTCATTCCTCTTCTTGATAAGGAGGGGAGGAATAAAATCAAAAAATCTCCAAACAAAAAACCACCCCGTCGGGTGGTTTTTTGTTTTACTCGTTCTTTAATTAAATTAAAGAATTAGGGAATACTTTTTAAGCCTGCCAGCAACGCTTGAAGCGTAGCTTTTGCGGGCTGGGGTGTATTAACCAGAGTATAATTTAAGCTAAACGATTAACCTAGTTACTATCAAGCCACACACTGTTTGTTTTGTAGTCAGCCATGTTGAGTGTATACAAAGTATCACCATCAATCGCTGTCAAAGCATACATTATACTTGTTAGAGATGCTGATGCGAATATATCAGCTCCCGATCCTCCGATTGTAACTGTGAATTCTCGTGTCAAACCTTGGGGAACTTTTAAGGTAGTGTTAGCTCCAACAGAACATGATGGACATTCTATTACACCAGCGGCTACGGAAGTAGTAGAAGCATCTATATTTTGATACCCTGCTGCACCTGCTGCTATTATACCTGTCTCATCTGTAATCGGACTTGCATCTACATAGATGTCGGAACCAAATGCGGTTACATTAAATTTAATCACAAATGAACCCTGATCATCGACAGTAGCTATTCCACTTGGAAGCGCAGTAGCTACACCTGAAACAAACGCCGCAGAGATACCTGAATCAAAGACACCGTTTGCTCCACCTATAGCAGTACCAGAAATATCAGCAACTGCTATTTGTGTACCTGTTTCATCACGAGCATCTATGTCTGTAAGAGCAGCATATTGAGTTGCTGTGATTTGAGCTTGAATAGTATCTCCTACATCCAAATCATCAATACCACCAGTACCAGTAGTGTCATTAATATCAACTTCAATGTAACAATCAACTGTTGTTCCTGCATCAATAGTATAATTAACATTATCCCACTGAATTTCTTCATCTAGACCTACAGCAAGTCCATCTGCATCTTCAAAATAAGTAGCAGTACCATATTCTTCGCCATCAATAAAGAGACGGGCAGCAGGAGAAGTACCTCCTTGAATTACACCATCAACATTAGTAGCTGTTGCTACTATAATATCAGCTAAGAATTCACGAATTTCAATATCTGAATCTCCTTCAGCTTTCAAAGTGAAAGATAGAAGCTTCACATTATCCGTACCTGCTGTTGGGTCTGCATCTATTGCATGTGCTTTATTTATAGCATCAGCTGCTGAACCAGTCTTTTCCGCAATTATAAGTTCTGTATCTGCTGATACGGCAAAAGTTTCAAATGAGAAAGTTCTAGTTACGCCATTAATATCTCCAGTAGCATTATCAGTTATGATAGCTCCTGCTCCATCTTCATAACGAACACTTTCAACTTCCAATGTCCAAGTAACACCAGCTCCCAAAACAGAATCAAGGTTACCTACACCTGAAACTTTAATAGTCATTTCTTCAGTTTCTCCAGCTTTGATTATAAATCCATCAGCAAGAGTTATTGTCTTGTCATAATTATTTTCTTCAGTAAAGGCATCTCCATCAACTCTAGCAAGTTCTGTAGAGCCATGCCAGATTGAAACTTCAGTAGCATTATCTTCAAAGTCTTGAGTCGCTGTTCCTTGAGTGAAGTCAAGTCTAACAGCTGTGATTTTTAAATCAGAGCCATCGTCTGCTTCAATATCAAGACCCAATACTGGTACATCATCAGCACCTTCTCCTACTTCTTCTCCGGTAAGGGAAGAAACGAAGTCAGCATCATTAATTGATCCAGCTCCGCCTGTTATTGTTGTTTCTGTTCCAGGCAATACTGTACAATTACTTGCCAATGTCATTCCATTTGGACAAAGTGTTTCTGTAGTTGGAGTTCCTGGTGCTGTTGTACAGTTACTTGCCAAAGTGTTTCCATTTGGACAAAGATCACTAGTTACTGGGGCTACTGTTGTTGTTCCAAGAGCAGCTCGGGTCATAGGTCCTACAACTCCATCAACTGCTAATTGATTTGCTGATTGGAAAGCCATAACTGCAGCTTGTGTCATTGGTCCGAATTTTCCGTCAGCTGTAGCTCCGATTTTTGTTTGAAGACAAACAACATCTGCTCCAACTGATCCTACTCTTAAAGTAGTAGCTGAAAGTGTACAGTCAGTTGCTGAAGCTGTATTAATAACAGCAAATCCAACAAACATAACTGCTACAATCATAACTCCTAAAAGAATTTTTGATTTTAATAATTTACTCATAATATTATTTAATAACGCTCGTCCCTCCGCTTCTCATAATCTAAATTTTAATTTTAGAAAATTAAAAACAGAAACGAGTTTTTATATGTCATTAATTAGTTTCGACTTGCTTTTTCTTTTTATTAAAAAAAGCAAAACTAAAAACATATAATTTTCTATCACTATTTTTATCTATACAAAATTAATAATAAATAGATAAACAAAAATAATGAAAAGATTTAAACTAAAAATGAAAACTGAACTATCTTAAAATCTCACAAAAAATTATAAAAATAATTTTGTAAGACTTTTTTTGTTTAGTTTTCAATGACCTGTCTTGCCCGTTCAAAATTTTTAATTTTGTTAGGGTCTTATTTTCACTCTAAATTTTTTCGACGAAATTTAGAACGAAAATATTTTGTGAAAACAAAATTACGCAAAAAGCGAAATCCGCAATCACATTACTATTATAATATCTACCATTTAATACAGCAAATATTATGTGGATAACCAGAGCTTTTTAGCTCTGTTATCACTTTTTCATATTCGCATATTTTACATAAAAATGCAAATACACAGGCCTATTAAAAAAGACGTTTTTATCAAGCTTTTATTACGTTAAAAAAAATTAGAACACAAAAAATCTTATTTATCCATAGAGACTAAAGAAAGTACTTACTCCAGCGTTTTTCTCCCATTTTCTTAAGGACACCATCGTTAACCATCGAAATAAGTTCCCTCTGTAATGTCTTCTCTCCACAAGAAACAAGAGGCCCAAAAGCAAACATTTTGATGTCCGTTATAGTAGCTTGCTTCCTGTCTTTTATAATTTTTGTGATAGCTATTCTTCGTTCTTTTTTTAGATTATCAAAATTTACTTTCTTAAATCCAACTACTGCTGTCTTATGAATTTGCTTATTACTATTCTGCTTACTCTTCTGTCTAATATTTTGAAAATTACTTAAACCTGAATTTGCTTGCTTTATGTCTTTTAGAGCTCTTAATAAAGTATCTCCTTTTTGAACACCAATTCGTCCAATAGAATTTTCCCTCCCCCTCTCCTTACTAAGGAGAGGGTTGGGGTGAGGTGAATTTTTAGAATTGGGGTGAGGTGAATTTTTTAAGAACCTCCCCTCATTCCCCTCCTTATCAAGGAGGGGAGGAATCTCATTCAAAAACTCTTCTATTAAAATAGGCTTATCGTGTTTAATAAATGAATCTTTCAAATCTGTAAACTCTTTCTTTAAAATTCTGTGGTTCATTTCTGAGATCATTCTAATAATAAAAACTATCTCTAAAAAGGACAGTAGTTCATTTATTTTACTAACATTTTTACTTATTAAATTAGAGTCTGTTTTATATGAAAAACTATAGATGTCCGATAGAATCTCTGCTCCCAAAATTCTTAACTTATTACGTAATGGCTCATCTCTGTCAATTATGTCTGTTACCATATATAAAGCAGTAATAAGCTTATTTGCTTTCTTGTTAAAACCAAGTAATATGGTTTCATCTTTGTAAGTAGTTAACGAAGATGAGACGTCTTTTATAAAATTTTCTGGATTTTTATTCTCATCAACCATAATGTCTTTTATTATATATAAGAGACAATAAAAAGCAAGAACATCAAACATATAAGACATCTAGCTATCTAAATCTATCTAAACAAAAAACTAAATTAATTTTTTATAAATTTCTAAAAAAAGTTAAAAGGTGATAAAATTACTAAATGGCAAATCGAAAAAACTATAAGAAAAAAAATAAATTTTTATCTAAAGAAATAAATAGAATGAAAAAATCCAAACTAAAAGCAGAAACAAAACACGGAATACTCGCTGTTGTTTTTTTTGTACTAGCATTATTTCTTTTCATGTCAGCTTTTTCAATGGCTGGAGTAGCTGGAAAATTTACTTACAAAATTTTATATTATTTATTTGGTTTTGGATATGTACTACTTCCAATTTTATTTGTATTACTTGGATCATCTTTTATAAAATCAGAAAAATTAAACATAGGCTGGAATCGAACAATAAGTTCATTAATGTTTCTTCTGTCTGGACTAGGGATGATAACAATTGCTTCTGGTTCTTCTAATGGAAGTCACTACGGTGGATTATTTGGTGAAATGATTGCAAATCCATTAATTGCTTTATTCGATACTTATGCAAGTATTTTCTTTCTTGGAGCTTTGTTAATAATTTCTATTCTAATAATGTTTGATGCAAAACCAGAACTAATACCGTTCTTTAAAAGATTATGGGCATTTATAACACGAAAAAAATTAGCAAATAAAAACGAAACTACAGAAATAGAAGAAGAATACGAAACTGATGAATATGATGAAAAAGAAGAAAAAATAACAAAAAATAATAAAATAAATAGATCAGACAGAAAAGAAGAGGAAAAAGAAGAAGAAATGTTAATTCAGAAAAGAAAAACAAACCTTAATTCAACTTATATTCCACCACCACTTTCTCTATTAGAAGAAGACAAAGGCAAGCCAAATACTGGAGACATAAAAGCTAATGCCAATATAATCAAGAGAACATTGGCTAATTTCGGAATTGAAGTTGAAATGGACGAAATTACTATTGGCCCAACTGTAACACGTTATGCACTAAAACCTGCAGAAGGCATGAAACTTTCAAGAATAGTTGGCCTGCAAAATGACTTATCTCTTGCTCTTGCCGCTCATCCAATTAGAATAGAAGCTCCAATACCAGGCAAATCTTTAGTTGGTATAGAAATTCCAAATAAATCAAAATCTATAGTTGGTCTTGCTACTTTACTTTCAGATGAAAAATTCCAACATTCAGAAAAACCACTTACAGTTGCCCTAGGAAGAAATATTTCAGGAAAAGCACTATTTGGAAACTTAGCAAAAATGCCACATTGTTTAGTAGCTGGAACTACTGGTTCCGGAAAATCAGTTTCTATTCATGCAATGATTACTTCCCTTTTGTATAGAAATGGGCCAGATGACTTAAAGCTCATTTTAATAGATCCAAAAAGAGTTGAATTAACTCTTTATAACAAAATTCCGCATTTATTAACTCCAGTTATTACAGACGCAAAAAAAACTATTCTTGCATTAAAATGGGCGGCCAAAGAAATGGATAGACGTTATGATATTTTAGAAACAGAATCTGTGCGTGATATTCAGTCTTATCACAATAATATATTAGGAAAAAATTCTAAAAAAACAAAAGTAAACGGTAATGGTGAAACTATTGAAGTTGAAGCAGATAGACTTCCTTATATAGTAATAATAATAGACGAGCTGGCAGATATTATGAACACGTATCCAAGAGAATTAGAATCAGCAATTGTTAGATTAGCTCAAATGTCTAGAGCAGTTGGTATTCATCTTATCCTTTCTACACAAAGACCTGAAGTTAATATTATTACGGGATTAATTAAAGCTAACATTCCAGCTAGAATTGCGCTGAAAGTTTCTTCTCAAATAGATTCTCGAACTATTTTAGATGCTGGAGGAGCTGAAAAATTGTTAGGCGCCGGCGATATGCTTTGGTCTTCAGGTGATGCACAACCAGAACGTCTACAGTCTGCATTTATTTCAGAATCTGAAGTAAAAAAAGTTGTTAAATATCTAGCAGATAATTACAAAGACGAACTTACAGAAGAAATAAACTTAACTTCTGGCTCAATTTCTGCTGATAAAAGTATTTTTGAAAGTACTTTAGATAATAATAATAATAATGACGATGATGAATTATACGAAGATGCAAGAGTTTGTATCATGGAAGCAGGAAAAGCCTCAACTTCTTATTTACAAAGAAAACTTAAATTGGGATATGCTAGAGCTGCGCGATTAATGGATATGATGGAAGAAAGAGGCGTAATTGGTCCATCTGATGGCGCAAAAGCAAGAGAAGTTTTAGAAAAAATTGAAAGAAATGAAAATGGGGATAATTTAATCTAATATGAGAAGAGATGCTAAAAAAATATTAAAAATATTATTAATTTCTGCATTTTTTTGTTTTATAATAATCTATGCTTTTATTAGTTCTAGAAATTTGATATTTGGAGTAAATATAAAAAATGTTAATTTAGTTAATGGAATAAAAGTAAATGAAAGTATCCAAAAAATAACTGGAAATGCAAAAAATGCTATAAACTTAACTCTAAACGACAGAGAAATTTCAATAAATCAGCAGGGAGATTTTAATGAAACAATTTCTTTACTTCCGGGTTATAATACTATTACCATAAAAGCTATAGATAAATTTGGACACAGTGACGAAAAAAATTATCAATTAATATTATTAAAATAACAAGCGAAGCGAATATATTTTAATCAACCCTGTTAAATAAATTTTGCACAGCAAAATTTAAAATCAAAGATTTTGTTTAACAGGGTGATGATTTTTATACTCACTACGTTCATTAAAAATCAACCATGCAAAAGAAAAAAGAAAAGAAAGCAGATAAAGTAAATAACGTCGCACTAGATGATACTTTAAAAGCAATTCAAACAAAATTTGGTGAAGGCTCTATCATTAAAATGGGTGATACACCAAAAGTTGGAATAAATGTAATACCAACTGGCTCTATTGGATTAGATATGGCATTAGGAGTTGGTGGAATTCCACGTGGAAGAATAATAGAAATATTTGGACCAGAATCTTCAGGAAAAACTACTTTAGCTTCACATATTGTTGCGGAAGCGCAAAAACTTGGCGGAATATGTGCTTACATAGATGCAGAACATGCAATGGATCCTGAATATACAAAAAAACTTGGTGTAAAAATAAATGATTTATTAGTTTCTCAACCAGATACAGGCGAGCAAGCTTTAGAAATAGTTGAATCTTTGGTTCGTTCTGGAAAAATTGATGTAGTTGTAATAGATTCTGTTGCTGCCTTAACTCCAAAAGACGAAATCGAAGGTGACATGGGAGCTTATCATGTTGGAAAACAAGCAAGATTAATGTCTCAAGCTTTAAGAAAATTAACAGCAATAGTTTCAAAATCAAAAACAGTTGTCATTTTTATAAATCAAATTAGAATGCAAATCGGCGTAATGTTTGGAAATCCTGAAACAACTCCAGGAGGAAAAGCTTTAAAATTCTACACTTCTGTTAGATTAGATATAAGAAAAATAGCACAGATTAAAAAGGGGGAAGATACTGTTGGTTCACGAACTCGCGTAAAAGTTGTAAAAAATAAAGTAGCAGCGCCATTTAAGCAAACAGAGTTTGATATTATATATAACGAAGGAATTTCAAAAGAAGGAGAACTAATAGCATTGGGTGAAAAATTCAAAATAGTAGAAAAATCTGGAAATACTTATTATCATGCACCATCTACAAAAGAACCCTCCTCCGCCAAGGATACGGCGGGCGAGAAAGTAAAATTAGGAGTTGGCTATGATAATACAAGAACTTTCTTGAAAGAAAATACTAAAATAACAGGAGAAATCTTGAAAGAAATAAGAAAGAAATTTACAGAACAAGCTTAATTTTCTTTTCTCCTCCTTGTTGAGGAGGAGTGCTCCGACTTTTGTCGGAGCAAGGTGGTGATTAAAAAAATTACCACCCCCAACCCCCTCCTTGACTAAGGAGGGGGTTTGATTTAAAAAATTATTCTGTTAATATAAAAAACATGGCAACATTGGAATATAGTGAAACCCCAGAAGTAAAATTTTAAATTGCATTTAAAATTTACTACGGGGCGAGAAGTGCCAATTTATATTTTTATTTATTAAATAACGTATTGAATTAACTTATGGCTACTTTAGAATATTCAGAGATAAGAGGAAAAAAAGTAATTATTTATAATGATGAGCCTTGTGAAGTAGTAGATTCACACGTTGCTCGAACTCAACAAAGAAAACCTCAAAATCAAGTAAAATTAAAAAGTTTAATTTCAGGAAAAGTCTTTCCTGCTACTTTTCATGTTTCAGACAAAGCAGACGAAGCTGATATAACAAAAAAAGATGTAACGTTTTTATATCATAACAAACCTGCCCGCAATGCTTTCAGCAAAGCTGATGCAGGCGGGGACGAATACTGGTTCTGTGATCCAGATGATAAAGCAAATAGATTTAAATTAGATGCTTCCTTATTAAGTGGAAATATTGCAAAATTTTTAAAACCAAATGAAAATGCTCAAGCTTTAGTTTGGGATGACAATGACGAAGATGAACCCGCCGACGCTAAAGCTATGGCGGGCAAGGGAAAAATAATTGGCGTAACTTTACCAATCAAAATGGAATTCAAAGTAAAAGAAGCTCCACCAGCAGTTCGTGGTGATACTTCAAAAGGTGGCGTAAAAGTAATTACATTAGAAAACGGAACTACAATTACAGCGCCAATGTTTATTTCAGAAGGCGAAACAATCAGAGTAAATACAGAAACTGGTGAATACGTAGAAAGAGCAAGTAAGTAATCTAAACTAAAAAAACCGTAGACATAAAAGTCTACGGTTTTTGTAATAAATATTTCTCGCATTTTAGTACTCATACTCATAAGCACCATAATTAGTTTCCAGCTGAACCTTATTTTCAGGACCAGCCCAAAACTCACAATCACCCAGTTCATAAAGGGTAATCTTGCATTCTCTGGAAACTTGCTTAAGAGTTTCATGCAAACGCGGGTCGTCCTTTCCAACAAAATCCAATCCAACACCACAATTAAAAGTCTTATACATGTTGGACCAGTTCTCTTTTGTCTCTTCTTGAATCAAGCGAAACAACGGAGGAGGAGTTGGCATTTTTTTATAATAAATAATTCCCCCACGACCAACATTTCTAATTTTCGTAGCTCCACCGCCTGTGTTCATGCTTATGCCATGAACAAGCGAAAGGCAATTCATGGATTTCAAATAAGACAAAACCTTGTGAATTACAATCGCCCATTGACGAGTCGGTGACAAAATAGCTTCACTGACAGAAAGTCCATTGAGAATATCCGGCCGATCATCCGTCAAAAATCTTCCTTCATAAAATTCACCGTCTCGCCTGAAAACAGAAAACTGATTGTATTCTCTACTCATGAGACTACAACGAGCTAAAGTAAGTCCATTACTCATAATACCCGAGTTTTGCTGAATCTCCCATTTAGCCTGACCATCGCTGGCGAAACCATAGATTTTATCGCCGGGTTCAACATTGCCAGTGATCAAATCTTTTTTGTCAGCCCAAGCGGTAATCGCCATATCAAAAACTCCAGACTTTACCTGATCGGGTAAATCGGCAGTTTCACCACCTAGAAACTTAATATTAGTAAAACCATGGCTCACATACAATTCTTTTAACTCTTGCATACGAATAGCAACTGCACGCATAATAGTTTCTTTATAGCCAAGCTTAAAATCAAAACCGACATTTAATACATCAGTTATCATCCACGGACCAAAAACAAAACCACTTGCGGCAATATCGCCAGTATTCATTGATAGCGCATCATCCACCATATAGCGGAAAATTTCTTTACCACCCATCAAATGATAATGAAGTGCGCGTTGCACAAATTTACTTCCGTCTCCATCTTGGTGCTGAGTCAAAACCCGGCTTGAATCAAATGGGTCTTGCACAATGTTCACAAATGCGCCAGGATAATCATTGTCGATTATTGCCCCAAAAATTTCACGCACAGTTGACTTGTCAGGATCAACTCCTAACTTTTCATACTTACTAAGTTCACTCATTTTGACCTCCATGATTTAGATTATATTTTAAAAAACAAAATTAATGTCCGCAGTAAATATAAAAAATTAAGAAACAATTGTCAAACTAACAAACAATTAAAAAATCCCCAGAATTCTGGGGATTTTTTATTATTTTATCTAGCTACAAAAGGCTAAATCCAGCTTTGCTGGATCGCCCGGTCGCCTATCGGGCGACAAAGGGTAACAAACCAAGAAAACGAGCTCTTTTAATTGCTAAAGACAACTTGCGTTGATTTTTAGAATTAACTCCTGTTCTTTTATGTTTTACTATCTTTCCATTTGGATTTAAAAACTTTTTTAGAATTTCTACATCTTTGTAGTCGATATATTTTATATTATTTGATGAAAAATAATCTTGTTTCATAATTTCTAATTTTATAATTAATAATTTTTAGATTAAAACGGAATATCTTCTGGATTTATATCTTCCTCTGGATATTCTATCGTATCTGTTTCTTCTACGTTTTGTACTGAAGTCTGAGAAGTATTATTTGCTGTATTTGCGCCATTTCCACTAGGTCTTGGACCAAATTGAGTTCTGTCTGCAACAACTTCAGTACGATATTTTTTCTGACCTGTTTCTTTATCATCCCAACTTCTTGTTTGCATTCTACCTTCAACTAACATAGAACTTCCCTTTTTCATATACTGTGCAACAGTCTCTGCTTGTCTTCCAAAAACAACTATATTATGATAATCAGCTGCTTCTTGTTTAGCGCCGTTTTTATCTTTCCAAACTCTATTTGTTGCTAGAGAAAAAGAACAAACTTTAATTCCAGATGGTAAAGATCTTAATTCTGGATCACGAACGAGATTTCCTATAATAATTGCTTTGTTTAAATACATATTTTCTATTCATTCCGCAGAACGGAATACTTATTAATAATTTACTCAGCTATCATTGCTTCGATTTCTTTATCGACTTCTTCTTTATTGATAGGTAATGATGTTTCTTCTTTTACTTCATCTTTCCTAAAAGAAGGTCTTCTTCCACGTGAACTATCTCTATAATTAAATTTTTTAGTAGCAATTGTGTTTTCTTTCACAGTTTTTACTATCAAAAATCTAATTATCTTTGGATCAAGATCAAGTTTCTTTTTTAACTCAGAAACTTTATCTGCATCCATAAAAAATTTAACCCAACTAAAATAAGCCGAATCAAATTTATTCTTTAGGTTTTGGATTGTCTTCTTCATTGTATAAGCAAGATCAATCATTTTAGGCATTTCATCTGAAATCATTTCGCCACCTAAAGATAAGATCAAACTTTTCATGTCTCCATAAACAGTTGGAACTTCTTCTTCAGTTAGACTAGGTATCAAAAGAAAGCCTACCTCGTAAACCTTAGAATCTATATTTTTATCTTCCATTGACTAATTTTTAATGAGCGTAGCGATTATAAAAATTGTCACCCTGTTAAATAAAATCCTTCAGATTTTAGCTTTTGTTTATCAAAAGCTATTTAACAGGGTTTTTAAAATATACTCACTGCGTTCGTTATTTTAATAAATAAAATCTCATTATGGACCTTTGTGAACTGGATTCAGTGCCAGTTCAAATGAGACTTAATTAGATTAGCAAAAATCATCCAAAAAGTAAAGAAGGCCCACCTAAATCCTCCCGAAGGGAGGACTTACTTTTTCTTCACCCTTCCCTTTGGGAAGGGTTGGGGATGGGCTAAAATTAAAGTTTTTATATATAAATAAAAAAAACCCCGGTAGTCCGTACCAGGGTTTTTGGTGCAAGTCGCGTTAGATTGCCAATAATTGGTAGCTGTGTCACGAGCCACAATTAGAGACTCACAACAACAAGTGTTGTGTGAACGACCATGACACCATTTGGTGACACAGTGCTCAACGCAATTTCATGTTTGTGACACACAGAGTTTCCTAAGCTCCAAAAAAACACGAAAATTACAACCTTATAGCTCCCTGAATGTCCCGGTTGGAATAGGGGACATTCTTAAACAAATTAAAAAAGTACTGATTAGCTACAGCTTATCATATTAAAAAACATTTGTCAAGTACTGTAATCAAACCCCAAAAAGTCTTTTCGTATTCTCAACAATAGCTTTTGCAACTATTTCTTCTTCTAAACCTTTAATTTCTGCAATTTTTTTAACTATTTCTTTCACATAAACCGGCTCATTGCGCTCTCCCCTGTGTGGCATCGGCGCAAGATAAGGACTATCAGTGTCAGTTAGAATTTTATCTAATGGTGTAACTTTTATTATTTCTTCATAATCTGGAAATCCAACTTTGTGTTTGTAAGTAATATTTCCTGCAAAAGAAATATAAAATCCTAAATCAACAAAATTTTTCATATCTTGAACAGTTCCCGCAAAACAATGTGAAACACCTTTCACCCCGCTTCCTTCGGGGCAAGCTTTTGCATATTTTTTTAAAATTTCTAAAACATCATCATAAACATTTAGACTTCTATCATTTTTATGATTTCTCATGTGAAGCATAAGTGGTTTGTTCACTTCATTTGCCATTTCTACTTGCTCTATAAAAATTTTCTTCTGCTTTTCTATTGAGTCTTTACTAAGATGATAATAATCCAAACCACATTCACCAATCGCAATAGTTTTTGGATCTTTTAATAATTCTAAATATTTTTCTTTATCAAAAACTTCAGCATGCGAGAAAAAACCTTTCGCCCCTCGCCCGTCCGAAGCCTTGGCGAAGGAGGGACTAATTTCATCTTCGTCATGAAACTGCTCTTCAAGATGAATCGGGTGAAGCCCAACACAAGCAAAAACTCCTTCTGAATATTTATTCGCAATTTCAACTGCTCTTTGTGAAGTGCTGTACTGACTTCCAACATTTATCAAAAAAGTGTCATTATCAAGCGCACGCTGAATAACAACATCGCCATCAT
>JBDRFV010000002.1:0-7812 GCA_043818335.1 Patescibacteria group bacterium | reverse complement strand
TTTCTTGATGAATTTTTATAGATTCTTCTATGTCAGTTTTTGCAATATTTGCTAATTCTGGATTTTTTTCTTGCATCTCTGCTAGATTTTCTTCTAATTTTCCTGTTTCTTTTGTAATATTTTTTTCTATTATATTACGATTTTTTTCTGTAATTTTATTTTCTTTTATTAAACTTTCTACTTCTATAAATCTTGTTTCAATTCTTTTCTTTCTTAAGTCTAATTTTTTTTCGGGTGTAAAAATTAATTTTTCTTCTAATTTTTCATTTACGTTTATTTTAATAGAATACAATAATTCTCCAGGTAGGGCAGAAGCAGAAGAATATGAAAGTCCTCCAAAACCTAGAGCCATAAGAAGAAAACTTGTTACTAAAACTTTTCCAGCTGTGAAAAAATGATGTCGTGAAAAATATGGAGATTTTTTAATACCAGAAGAGGTTGATCCAACAGGATTATTTTGTATAAAAGTTTCAACTTTAAACCAAATAGCTGTCTTTTCTGATTCAGACAGTTTTTCGTTTTTTATTTGTTTTATTAAATTGTTAAATTTTTCTTCCATATTTTTTTTCTTTTATTTCTTAACTTTTTTCTAAAATTTCTTTTAATTTTTGTATTCCTCTGTGAATTCTAACTGAAATATTATTTTCACTTTTTTTTAATATTTTTGCTATCTCTTTAATACTTAAATCTTCAGCAAATTTTAATAATAAAACTTTTTTATATTTATCATCTAATTCATTAATAATTTGCATAGCTAAATCTTTTTCAAATACGTTTTCTGATCTTTCCATTTCGTTTATTTCACTTTTTACGTCAAATCCATATTCTTTCATTTGGTCTAGAGAGTCAGCTTTCTTTTTTCGACGGTAATCTATAATTAGATTCCCAGCAACTTTATATAAAAATGCTTTCAGATTATCGACTTTTTTGCCTCCAGAGATGTATTCCCAGGTCTTAATAAAAGTATCCTGTGTTAAATCTAAAGCCTTTTCTCTGTTAGAAGTCTGATATAGGCAATACCTGAAAATAGCGTCAGAAAACTGCTTATAGGATTCAGTAAAATACGTGTTTAAATTTTGATTTGCTTGTTCTACCATAGAAGACGTTTTACACGGCTTTTTCTTACAAAATTATTCTTAATATAATTTATTATAACCTTATATAATAATAGCATTTTTTATAATAAAAAAAAGAGCCCAGTATCTTTTGAGATACTGGGTCTTCAGCGGGGAATGGATCGGGGTCATTTTTTTCTCATCAGATTTTCAACCTTGTTGTACAATAGTGTGAAAACCGATAATGAAACTACAAGTCCGATAGTCATAATTGCTTCCATTTTTTTATTTTTAAGGGTTAATAAATTTAATTTACTGTATTCTTAGATTGAGACGTACTACTTGACAAAATCTTACAAGATTGCATAATATCTTTATTTTATAATGTTTTTTAGATTTTTTGCTTTTTAAGCTTTTTTTTACTATAATATGCAGATTATGTTTAAAAATTTTTTACTTAAGAAGATGCTAAAAGCTCAAGGTGTTCCAGAAGCTCAAATAGATATGGTTATTAAAATGATGGAAAAAAATCCTGAACTTTTTAAAACTATTGCATCTGAGATTCAAGCAAAAGTAAAATCTGGAATAGATCAAATGACAGCTTCTGCAGAAGTTATGAGAAAATATGAGGATGAATTAAAAAAGTTGGCTTAAGGTCAAGATTTATTTGTTATTTCGTATAAAATATGTTATTATTTTTTAAAGCCCGAGGGCTTTTTTATTTATTTTAAATTATGGAAATAAGAAACCCCATAGCAGAGCAAAGCTCGCTACGGGGCAGGTATAGCAATTAATAATAAAAGTTCAAATTAATTTATGGAGATTAGGAACATAGCTATCATTGCACACGTTGATCACGGCAAGACTAAACTTACTGATTCTTTAATGAAGCAAAATGGTGGTTCACAGGATGAAGAAATTTCAATGGACTCAAATGATTTAGAAAAAGAAAGAGGTATAACTATTTATTCAAAAAATACTTCTATTTATTATAAAAATACTAAGATAAATATAGTAGATACTCCAGGACACGCTGATTTTGGTTCTGAGGTAGAACGTGTTTTGCGTGCAGTTGATTCTGTGCTTCTTTTAGTTGATGCAGTTGAAGGACCGATGCCGCAGACAAGATTTGTACTTAAAAAATCTCTTGAATTGGGCATTAAGCCATTAGTTGTAATAAATAAAATTGATAAACCAGCTGCTGATCCAACCAGAGTTCATAATGAAATTTTAGAATTATTTCTTGAATTAGGTGCAAGTGAAGAACAAATGGATTTTGAGACTATTTATGCTGTTGGTAGAGAGGGAATAGCAAAAAGAAAATTAGAAGATAAGTCAAAAGATTTATCGCCACTTTTGGATTTAATTTTGGAAAAAGTACCAGCTACTTCTATAAATCAAGATGGAAAAATGTGTGCTCAGGTTTTTAATTTAGGATATGATAATTTTTTAGGCAGAATGGCTGTTGCTCGAATTTATTCTGGAAAAATTATTTCTGGAAGTCAGGTTTTTATAAAAAACGAAGAGGGAATTAGATTAGGAAAAATTACAAAACTTTTTACATTTGAAGGGATAAATAGAAAAGAAGTTCAAGAAGCGACTACTGGTGATATTGTTTTGTTTTCTGGAGTTGCTGATATTTATATTGGTGAAACTGTTTGTGAAGATGAAAGTGTAGAATTGATGCCACATATTGCAATTGACGAGCCAACTATTTCTTTAGATTTTTTAGTAAATGATTCTCCGTTTGCTGGTAAAGAAGGAAAGTTTGTCACTTCAAGACAGATTAAAGAAAGATTAGAAAAAGAATTAGAAATTAATGTTGGACTTAAGGTTGATTTTTCTCCAGATCAGGGAAACAAAAAGGGTGGGTTAAGTTTTTTTAAAATTTATGGAAGAGGAGAATTACACATTGCTATTTTATTAGAAAATATGCGACGTGAAGGATTTGAAATGCAAGTGTCGCAACCAGAGGTAATTATAAAAGAAGAGAACGGAATTAAATTAGAGCCTTATGAAGAATTAGTTATAGATGTGCCCGTAGAATCTTCGGGAAATATTATTGAAAAAATAAATAAAAGAAGAGGCTTAATGAAAAACATGACAGAGAAAGAAGGAATTGCAAGAATTATTTTTGATATATCAACTCGTGGACTTTTAGGATTGAGGGGTGAATTTATTATTGATACAAAAGGAGAGGGAATAATGTCTTCTAGGTTTATTGGTTTCAAAGAATCTGCTGGTGAAATAAAGAGAAAAGAGTATGGTTCTATGGCTTCTATGGTTAATGGAAAGGCAGTTACTTTTGCACTTGCAAATTTACAAGAACGTGGTATACTGTATGTAGAACACGGAACTGAAGTATATGAAGGTATGGTTATAGGTAATGTCCTTAAGGGAGAAGATATGGTGGTAAATCCTACAAAAGGTAAGCAATTAACCAATATGAGGGCTTCTGGGACAGATGATACTGTATTTTTAAAGCCTGCTTTTGTCCTTAATATCGAGAGAGCTCTTGAAGTAATGAATGAAGATGAGTATGTTGAGATTACTCCAAAGTCAGTTAGGATAAGAAAAAAGTATTTAACTGAACTTGAGAGAGTAAGAGTTAGTCGTTCTAAAAAAGATTAAAGCGAAAAAAGTTTGACACTTACTTGAGAATAGGTATAATTAAAATATAGTTAATTATTAAAAAAATTTATAAATATTTATGTCAACAATATCATTTAAACCAAAACAAGTTACAAAAAAAATAACATCACATTTGCATGATCGTGCTTCTGATGTAATCATGAACCGTTTTGGTTTAAATACTGAAGTGGAAAGAAAAACTCTTGAAGAAATTGGTAAAAAGTATAACATCACTCGTGAGCGTGTTAGACAGATTGAAGATGTTGCACTTAAGGCAATAAAAAAATCTGAAGCTTATAAAGGAGAGCAAGCTGTTTTTGATGAGATTAGACAGTTAATTCATTCATTAGGTTCTATCGTTGCAGAACATGATTTATTAAATCATGTTGCAAAAGATAAATCTACACAAAATCATATTCATTTTTATTTAGTACTAGGAGATTCATTTACAAAACACAAAGAAGATGATCATTTTCAATCTCGCTGGAGTGTTGATGATGATATGGCAAGTAAAGTTCACGACTCACTTAGAAAACTTTTTTCTTCTTTGAAGGATGAGGATTTGGTTCCTGAAACTGAAATGATTAAAAGATTTTTTGATAGCATGAAAGACGTTGCTGATCATTATAGAAATGAGGAAATTGCTCGAAGATGGCTTTCTATGTCTAAAAAAGTTTCTAAAAATCCATTAGGTGAATGGGGAAAATCAACTTCTCCAAATATTCATGTTCGTGGAGTTAAGGATTATGCGTTTTTAGTTATGAGAAAACATGGATCACCAATGCATTTTCGTGAAGTAGCTGAGGCAATTTCAAAAACTTTTGGTAAAAAAATTCATCATGCAACTTGTCACAACGAATTAATAAAAGATTCAAGGTTTGTTTTGGTTGGACGTGGAATGTATGCTCTTACAGAATGGGGATATAAAGCTGGAGTTGCTCGTGATGTTATAAAAGATATTTTAAAAAGAGAAGGCCCACTTTCTAAAGAAGAAATAGTAGAAAAAGTTATGAAAGAAAGATATTTTAAAAAAAATACTATTTTAGTTAATATTCAGAATCCAAAATATTTTAAGAAAAACAAAAGTGGTCTTTATACCGTAGCTTCTTAATAAGCTTTCTAATAAATGATATGCAAAAAAATAAAGGAGTAATTCATATTTTTCTAATAGTATTAGGAATTGTTGTAATTTTGTTTATTATGGGGTTTTTTACTTCTAGGCAGAATATAGATTCTGCTGTTAATGTTTTGAATATAAATAAATAGATAGTAAGTAGATAGATAATTAAATAAGTGATTTTAATTTGGTTTTATTTCTGTTTTGTATTAAAATATAAGTAATGATAGATTCATTACTTTCTTTTTTGGGAAATATTATAGTGTGGCTTTTGTCTATAATTGGTACAGGAATTATGGGTTTTATTGCATGGAAATTATGGATGCATTATATTCAGCAAAATTTTATTTCTGGAATTAAATGGGTTGTATTAGAAATTACTCCACCACGTGAAGTTTTAAGATCACCAAGGGGCATGGAGCTTTTTATAACAAATGCACTTTACCATTGGAGTATAAAAGGTGGACGTGAGCAGTATTGGCAGGGAGCAGTATGGTTTTGGCATTCTTTAGAAGTAGCATCAATAGATGGTAATGTACGTTTTTATATACGTACACCTTCACGTATAAAAGAATTAGTAGAAACTCAAATGTATGCTCAATATCCTCAAGCGCAGATTAGAGAGGTAGATGATTATACTTTGGGTGTAGATAAAATAACTCCAAATAGTGATTGGAATTTATGGGGATGTGAATTTGAATTAGAAAAACCAGAAGCATATTCAATTAAAACTTATGTTGATTTTGGATTAGATAAAGATCCTAAAGAAGAATTTAAAGTTGACCCAATTTCTCCGGTGATAGAACTTTTTGCAGCTATTCAAAAAGGAGAACAAATGTGGATGCAAATTGTGGTTAGGCCTTCAAAAAAGAAATTTCGTACAAAAGGTACTTGGTTTAAATTTCATGATTGGGTAAAAGAATCCCAAATTGAATTAGAAAAAATTTTATATCCATATACAAAATTTGAAGAAAGACCAGATGGAACTATTTTAAAGTCTGGTCGCCCGGCTGATTTTTTAGCAAAAATTGCTGAGGGAGTTCAAAATAAAATATTAAAATTAGGTTTTGATACTGGGGTAAGAGTTTGTTATGTAGCAAAAAAAGAAGCGTTCAATATGAACAATAGAAGAAATTTACGTTTGATTTTTAGGCAATATGCAAATCCTGTTTTAAATTCTCTTTCACGTTTTAATTCAACCCAAGCTGACGCATATGATGGATATTTTCCAGCTTCTCCTAGAACTGTTATGATGCTTGCAAATAGAATGTTAAAAGAATATAGAGAACGTTCTTTTTTTCATGTTCCAATGCGACATATTATTTTTAATAAACATACAGTGTTTTGGCCTCTTTCTATTTGGTTAAAACCATTTTTCCATTCTAAAACTTTTGTTTTAAATACAGAAGAGTTAGCTACATTGTGGCATTTCCCAGGACAAATATTAAAAGTTCCAAGTTTCGAACGTATAGAATCAAAAGAAGCTGCACCACCTACGAATTTACCTATATAATATAATTTTATGGAAAACTTAGAACTGCAAAATAGTGAGCTAATTAATTTAGAGATTTCTGATTCTAATAATAAAAATAAAAAAAAGTTCTTGCCTAAAAAGTTTAGTTTTTATGCAAGTCTTTTTGTTTTATTTATATTTATTTTTTATTTTTTATTTTTTTCTGCACCCAGAAATTTTCCAGTTGGATCTAATGTAAGTATAGAATCTGGAGAAAGTCTTCGGAGTATTTCTGAAAATTTAAAAGAAAAAAATATAATTCGCTCTAGGGTTTTATTTGAAACTTTTGTAATAATACTTGGTGGAGAAAAAAATATATTAGTTGGAGATTATTTATTTGAAAATAAAATATCAGTTTTTGCTGTGGCCAAAAAGTTAGCGTTTAAAGAGCGTAATTTAATTAAAATGAAAGTTACTATTCCAGAAGGTTTTGATAATTTAGAAATAGCTAATACTTTTGTTTCTAAGTTATCAAATTTTGGTAAAGATAAATTTTTAGAACAAGCTAATAATGAACAAGGCTATTTATTTCCTGATACATATTTTTTCTTTTCTTCGGATAATGAATTAGATGTTTTAGATTACATGAAAAGTAATTTTGATAAAAAAATTAAAGAAGTTAGTGCTGATATAATTTCTTCTGATAAAAGTCAGGAAGATATAATAATTATGGCTTCTATAATAGAAAAAGAAGCAAAAGGAGATAATGATAGGGGAATTATTGCAGGAATTTTATGGAATAGAATTTCTAAAAATATGCCTCTTCAAGTTGATGCTGATTTATGGACTTATAAAAATAAAGGCTTGCCGGTAAATCCAATTTGTAATCCTGGAATAGAAGCAATAAAAGCAGCTATTAAGCCAACTAAATCTTCTTATTTATATTATTTACACGATCCAGACGGTGGAATACATTATGCAAAATCTTTTTTAGAACATCAGAGTAATATAAAAAAATATTTAAAATAAAATTAATTAATTATAATTATCATGCGCAAACATAATTTAGCTTTTATAGATTTAGAAATGACAGGACTTGATTTCACTCAGCATGAGATTATTGAAATTGGTTGTGTTATTACTGATTATAAATTAAAAGTTATAGAAGAATTTGAATTTAAAATAAAACCTAAGAATATAAAAAATGCAGATAAAACTTCTTTAAAAATTAGTCATTATAATGCAAAAGATTGGGAAGTTGGTTATGAATTAGAAGAAGCAATAAAAATTTTTGCAAAAAAAATTAAAGATTGCATTATGGTTGCTCAGAATATTGCCTTTGATTTTAGTTTCATAGAATATAATTTTAATAAATTAAATATTCAAAATACTTTGCATTATCATAAGTTAGATACTATTTCTATTGCTTGGGCAAAATTACACAGGGAACCAGATTTAGATCATTTTTCTTTGCGTGAAATGTGCAAACGTTTTGATATAGAAAATAAGAATCCACATAGTGCACTTTCTGATGCACGTGCAACTTTTGAGCTTTA
>JBDRFV010000001.1:0-4733 GCA_043818335.1 Patescibacteria group bacterium | reverse complement strand
GAAATAAAAAAAGAGAAAACAATTTTAATTATTGAAGACGAAACAACATTGTTGGATGCGCTTTGTGATAAATTAGCAAGTGAGGGTTTCAAAATTCTTAGGTCAAAAAATGGTAAAGAAGGACTAGAAATTGCCTTGCGTGAACATCCAGATTTAATTCTTTTGGATATTATTTTGCCAGTAATGGATGGTATGACTATGTTAGAAAAATTAAGAGCAGAAAATGAATGGGGCAAAAACGCTCGGGTAATTATTTTAACAAACCTAAGTGAAGTAGGTAAAATTGCTTCTGATTCTTTAAAAAATGAAGTATATAAATTTCTTTTAAAAACCGATTGGAAGCTTGAAGATATCGTAATAAAAATTCGTAGGCAGTTTGCTTAATTTTACAAAAATAAAACCCTGTAACTTTGTGTTACAGGGTTTTTCCTTTTTATGATTTAATAGCTTATACATTATCAATAAGCCATTCCATTGCTTTTTCGAAATCAAGTTCTATTTCGCTTGATTTCATTTCTGACTTGGGTTTCATTAGCCTTCGCCAATAGAGTTCCTCTTCATTTTTATTAATAATCAGAATATACATTCTGGCGATAGAGCATTGTTTCATAATTTCTTCAAACCCTTCTTCGTCAAAAGCATGGAAAAGACCAGCCCAATTGAAATTTTTTTGTAGCATCGCCAGTCGGCAGATCTTCCAAATTTTTTCTCTGTCTCTATCCACTCGGACATAGACAATGTTGATTTCTGAGTTTTTCATGACTATAGAGTAAAACCTAAATCAAGAATTTCTTCCAGTTTTGGATCGGCAAAAAGGTATCCAGAAACTTCTTTTTCTTCTTCTTTTGTACCTTTTTTCTGAACAATAAGAATCCATTTTAATAAACAAATTCTTTCGGAAACAGATCCAGTCTGGGTTTTATCCCAGGCCTCTCTAATCTGGTCGAGATTTTTTGCGTGCCAGATTTTGTGAAGACAAAGAATCTCCAATTCTTTTATCTTTGTAACTCTTTCTGCCTGGATTAATTTTTTTTCTTCACGGATTTTTTTTCCATGTTCCTGCGCCAGCAGGAAGATCTCAGTTTGCAGTTTTTTGATTTTTTCATCTAACTCTGGATCTGGAGTTTCCATAGTATCAGTTCTTAAGATAGTTCTTAAAAAACTGATTGTTACGCCGAGTTTTTCTTTTGTGTCGGCAAGGATCTTAGAAATAATTTTTGTTTTCATAAGATTAAATTATTTAAAGGTTCATATATTGTTTTCTAATATAACAATACTATATTAAAACTGTTTCGTCAAATTTTTGAATGCTTTTTTGTATTGTTTATGCTAATATTTTCTCATGTCTTTAAGTATTGGCCCCAGTAGTAGAGCAAGCTCACTACGGGGTAAAAATTGTCGGTTTATTAATTATAGTAATATAAATTTATGAGTTTATCAATCGGAATAGTAGGTTTACCAAACGTGGGAAAAAGCACGTTATTTAACGCGCTTACAAAAAAAGCTGTTCCAGCTGAAAATTATCCGTTTTGCACGATAGATCCATCTGTTGGCATAGTGCCAGTTCCAGATGAAAGAGTTCAAAAACTTTCTGAATTTTCTAAATCAGCAAAAACTATTCCAGCTGTTATTGAATTCGTAGATATTGCCGGACTTGTTGCTGGTGCGTCAAAGGGTGAAGGTTTGGGAAATAAATTTTTATCTAATATTAGAGAAGTTGACGCAATAGCGCATGTTGTCAGAACTTTTCAAGATAATTCTGTAATTCATGTTGCAAATAAAGTTGAGCCTGAGCAAGATATTGGCGTGATTAATTTAGAATTAGTTTTGTCTGATATGGAAATAGTTTCAAAAAGAATTGCTAATATGCAGAAAGATGTAAAGAAAGGCGACAAAGAAGCTATTGCAGAAGAAATAATTTTAAAAAAAATAGAAAAAGTTTTGGAAGCAGGAAAATTAGCATCTGAAGTTAATTTAAGTGAAGAGGAAAAATTTAAAATAAAATCTTTAAATTTATTAACTCTAAAACCAATGTTGTATGTCTTAAATATCTCAGAAGCAAATGAAAATGTTGAAATAAACCTATCCCAAACCCTTCCCAAAGGGAAGGGTGATACAAATGCCCCATCTCTTTGGGAGGGGGTTGGGGGGTGGGCTGTAAAAGTTGATCCAGTTTTTGAAAAAGGTTTTGATGATTTAATTAAAAAAAGTTATGAGTTATTGGGATTAGAAACTTTTTTAACTACAGGAGAAGATGAAACTCGTGCTTGGACTATCAAGAAGAATTCTACTGCGCCGGTGGCTGGAATGGCTATCCATACAGATTTTAAAGATAAATTTATTCGTGCTGACGTGATAAATTGGCAAGTTTTATTAGATTCTGGAAGTTATGTTAATGCCCGCGCTAAAGGTTTGGTTAGGACAGAAGGGAAAGAATATATCGTTCAGGACGGCGACGTAGTAGAATTTAAGATATAATGGATTCTAAATATTTAAAAATTACAAAAATCCTAAAATCAGACGGAATTGGAATTCTGCCGACTGATACTTTGTATGGCTTAGTAGCCAGTGCTTTTTCTAAAAAAGCTGTGAATAGAATTTTTAAATTAAAAAAAAGAAATAAAAGTAAAAAACTAATAATTTTGATTTCTAGTTTGAAAGATCTAGAAAAATTTAATATTAAAATAACTAAAAGTCAGAAAGAAGTTTTAGAAAAATTTTGGCCCCACGCCACGCAAAGCTGGCGGGGCAAGCAGGAAGCAGTTAGTATTATTTTAAATAATATAGCTTTTAGGTTGCCAAAAAATAAAAAGCTAATAGAAATTTTAAGAAAAACTGGGCCGTTGGTTGCGCCGTCTGCTAATCCAGAAAGTAAAAAGCCGGCTGAAAATGTTAAACAAGCTAAAAATTATTTTGGTCCCGTTAGAAGCAGGTCGCCCCAAGGTTCCCGTAGCACTCGCTCCGCGAGGGCGGCTTCTAACGGGATTGGTGATCAAGTAGATTTTTATTTATCTGGCGGAACTTTGAAATCAAAGCCTTCTACGCTAATTAAGTTAGATAAAAACGGAAAATATAGAGTTCTCCGTGGTAAAATTAAATAATGATTATTTTAGTTTTTATATTGATTATTAGCGCTTTTTTAATAGCGCTTTTTTGGTATAATAGTAAACATATGGAAAATCAAATTAATCAGGAAAAACCAAGATTGAGACCTTTGTTTTTCTTTTTGTCAGCAGGTGTTTTAATCTCACTTATTACTAGTATTGTTTCGTTTTTGAATTTAGCTTTTGAAACTTTAAATAAAAAATTTCCGGATGTTTTAAATGCGACTTATCAGTATGGATATAATTCTTATAATTATGAAAATTTACGTGCAGCTTTGGCTACTTTAATAATAATCTTTCCTATTTTCTTGGTACTTGTGTATTTTTGGAATAAAATTATTAAAACAACTAAATTGAGTAAGGTAGAAGAAATTATAAAAAAGTGGATGGTTTATTTAATTATCTTTTTGGCTAGTGTTGTAATAATAGTAGATTTAGTAGTTTTGGTTAGATATTTTGTTTCTGGAGAAATAACAAATAGATTTATATATAAAATATTAGTCACATTAGTTACAGCTGGAGTTGTTGGAAAATATTTCTTTATTTCGGAATTTTGGCCTGCAGGAAAAAGAATGTTTAAAATTAATGTAAAAAATTGGAATAAAATAGTTAATCCAACTTTTTCTGTTTTATTAGTTTTAGCAACTATTGCTTGGAGCTTTACTATTGTTGGTTCGCCAATGAAGCAAAGATTATTAAGATTAGACGACAGAAGAGTTCAAGATTTGCAAAGTATTCAGTGGCAGGTGATAAATTACTGGCAACAGAAAGAAAAATTACCAGAAAGTATAGATGATTTAAAAAATCCAATTTCCGGATATTCTTTGCCTGTTGAGCCAGAATTTGAAAAAGGAAAAATTTATGAATATTCTGTTAAAGACGCAAAAAATCTTACTTTTGAACTCTGCGCAGATTTTTCTACTGATATGCCAAAAGGTTGGCAAGAATATCAGAATTATTACGGCGGTGGAGAAATCATGCCAATGTATGATGTAAAGAGTGATATGGCAGTTTCTTCTTACCCTTATCCCGGTGGAGGAACAAATGAATCTTGGGATCATGAAACAGGCAGAACTTGTTTTGAAAGAACTATTGATAAAGACTTGTATCCGCCGTATCCGGAAGTTTTGAAGAATTAAAAATGAATTAGTTTAGAATGAAAACCTACGATCATAAAAAAATTTCCGCCGATGCTAAAGCTTTGGCGGGCAGGGAAAAGAAAATGAAAGAATATAATCATATAAAAATAGAACGTAAGTGGCAATTAGATTGGGAAAAGAAGAAAATCTATCAAGCCAAAAATAATTCAAAAAAGAAGAAATTTTATTCTTTGATTGAATTTCCGTATCCATCTGGTACTGGACTTCATGTTGGGCACCCTCGTCCTTACATTGGAATGGATATTATTTCTCGAAAAAAAAGAATGGAAGGTTTCAATGTTCTTTTTCCAATTGGTTGGGATGCTTTTGGTTTGCCAACTGAAAATTATGCTATAAAAAATGGAATTCATCCCTCTGAAGTTACAAAGAAAAATACAGATATGTTTCGTAGGCAGTTGAAGTCTTTTGGGCCTTCTTTTGATTGGTCAAGAGAAATAAATACAACTGATCCAGAATATTATAAATGGAC